>DASQZP010000544.1:0-6506 GCA_035638655.1 Bacteroidales bacterium | reverse complement strand
GAGCTCAATGTAATATGTAAAATTTGTCTAACTTAGAGTTTGTCCATAATGTCCGATAACTGCATTATTACGAAAATTTTAATTCCTCATAAGATTAGGCGCTTAGGCGACAACTTTTACCAACATGGCGTTCAAATCATGCATCGGCTACTTCCCTGTAGGATATCAATTGCCCATTGCCCATTGCCGATTTCTAATTGCCAATTGCTTATTGCCAATTGCTTATTGCCAATTGCCAATTGAAATAGTATACTGCGGATTAAAATTTTCGCACGCTCCCGTTTAGAACGGAACAGGCTTTGTTCCCGAACATTTTGATCCGGACATTTGACTTTATTGACAGACTCAATTTAGTACCTGATCCGGTTTATATCACCGGGTTTACTTTCCTGGTTTTGATTATTGATACTTGTCAAATAATAAAAATAAAGTGTGTCTTTTTTAACATTCGTATCCTTTATTGACGTTGTGTTGGCATTTGGGATTGCAATTTTTTGAGGGGGATTTCCGGGTTCATACCGGTAAATATTGTATCCGGCCAGCTCTTTTTGCACTACGGGTGTCCATGAAATCAGAATTCCCTCAGGTACCTTTGTCAGGTATAAGCCAGAGGGTGGTGGAAGTAATTCTATGTTCTCAGAAAGGGAGAGCTCAACCGGTCTGCTGAAACTACTTTCTGCCCCGGCCATATTCAGAGCTGTAACAGCATATGTTACTGACAGACCTGAAATCCGGGAAGTATCTTCAAAATAGTTGTTATCAGACAATAGGGGATATTCATTGAGTTTTACCCAGGCTTTATCATTCTCCTTTTTTCTGTAAACATTGTATCCCAGCAGGTTTTTTTCCGTTTCTTCCTGGTTATTCCAGATTAGCACTACCTTATTTTCATTCCTGGTGGTGTGAAGATTAACCGGCGGAGCAATGCTACCCGGAATCATCGGACTGGCATTCACGATCTCTGAAAAATCACTGAAGAGATAATTGTCGTTTATGCTTCTTACTGCATAACGATAGCTCTCTGATCCGCTAAGTGACTTACTGGAATCAGTAAATGACATCAACCTGTCAGCCGGTGTGATCAGACCCGAGACTTGTAGCAATGAGTCACCACGTCCGTTATCCCTGTAAACATAATAGCCTTTTATAACAGGATCTTCATATAACCAGAATATTTTTACGCCGTTTTTTACTGACCTGGCAGCAACCTCCTCGGGTGGGTCGGGTTTATTCAGATTTTCCGATAACCCCGCGATTTTTGCCCCGGGAAAGCTTTTACCGGTTATACCCTGGAGAATAATATAATAATAGAAATTTTCATTGGCAACAGGCATGTTGTCGGTGTAAACGGTATCCATGGGTTGCAGGGCAGCAACTCGAATATATCCTGAATCATATTCCGGACTGCGGTATAGCTCAATACTACGTACCATAGAAGGATTGCTGAACTTCCAGTGCAGGGTTACCTGGTGACTGCCTGTTGCAGTAGCATAAAAATTATTAAGAACCGGTATCAGGTCCTGCGTAAAAGTTGCAGCCTGGGTGATATCAGATTTATTTAGAGATGGATTTCCAACCAGATCAAGCGGGGTGATATAATATTCATATACAAATGCTGGTTTTACCAGGGTGTCATTAACTACAAGGAACAGACTGTCTTTACGGGTGTAAAATCCTTTCAAAGGCTGAATTTTCTCAAATTCACCGGCCAGGTTCTGCCTTCTGTAAACGGCAAAACTGTTTAGCATCTGGTCAGCTGGCATACTCCATTCCAGGTATGTCCGATATTTTCCGGCGTGCGAATCATGTAAAACAGGCTTTGGCAATCTTGCAGGCTTGGGGTAGGTTATCTGATTAGTGGTTTTTGTACCGGTTAATTTGCCATTCCTGTAATAGCTTACCTTGTACGTATAGGCAGTATTTTTCTCTGCTACAGTATCATAAAAAGCATTTCCTGCTGCAACAAACATAAGCGGGTAGTTAACAGGAAAGGCTGAATCGAGTGAAGTGTGATGCTGCAAATAAACCCAGAGTGTATCGATATCCTGCTGTGTATAAGTGCCCTGATCACTGAAATAAGAGGCAAACTGATTAATACGGTTGATCAGTTGTTGCTGGGTTGATGGGGCAGCCATTGTCCCCGCTTTGACATAATTGTTTTGTCCTGCAGGAGACCGTTCAATATCTACATGGTAATTTGATGCCAGCGTGTTATCCAGAAAGATGTAGATACCATCTGGGGCATTGTATGCCTTTGGTTGCTGGGCAAATGAATTGCAGGTACAAATGATCAGCAGTAAGAGGAAAAAAGGATATGGCAGGTTTTTCATGATAAAGCTTTTTTTATTAGAAATCATTTGTCAGTGTGGAAGCGCCACTGCAATTACCAAACCCAAAGGAAAAATCAGTATTTCCGTTTGAATCCAGCAGCAAATCTACTTTAATCGATTTTTGGAGTGTTTTTCCGATACAGGGGCCACAGGCTCCAAATGCACCCAGGCATTGTTCGACCCTGGCCGAGAGGCTGAAACTGCCACAACCACCAATGCTAAAGGCTCCGGTTCCGGTGTTGTACATGCCCTGCGCGCCTAACTCGGCCCGGGCATCTGCACTCAGGTTGGTACAGGTAATTGAAGAGGCTATAAAATAGGCGTGAGCAAAGGCCATGGCCCCGATGCCAAATTCATCACCCGACTGGTCGAAACCCATCCACATCCTGGCATCCAGTCCGGCCTCAACACCCAGCCGGGCACTCAATACCCAGAGATTAATGTTAACATCCGGTATGTCGATAATCGGTATGCTTTTCCGGCCTGTTATGAACATGCCTGAGACATGACTTTGAAATGCAGTGGGTATGTTTTTATTATAGGCATACTGCATAATTTTCTGTGATAAATCGGGAGGCATTAGCCTGTAATCTCCGAGCAGTATGCCGGCCTGCATGTTTCCAAAACCCGGCAAAGTGATGTCTCCACCGGCTACAAAATACCAGCCGTTATTGTCTACCAGCAGATTGGCCATACCCTGCATGGTGAATCCCCCCAGATTCTGATTGATGTGCAAGTCACCTGTCAGCCGGGAATGTTGGAAGTCATAGGTGATGTTAATATTTCCAAAACCACTGTCAAAATTTTTCACCTGAACCTGCTGATCATCAGCCGTGATATCACCGTGTATGGTAAAGAATTTCCGTTTGTCTCCTTCCATCCCTTTCACCCCGTTCATCACCCCGTTGAAGGAAAACAGTCCCCAGTCGTTTTTGGAGTTGTCTACCCGCATTTCACCTTTTACATCAGAGAAATAGGTAGTATTGCTGCTTCCGATATCCAGTTTCTGGCCTAAAGGATCCACTGCAAGCCAGGCTCCGGACTGATTGCGGTGTAGCATGCCCTTGAGTACTATTCCCTCCTGGTCTTTGATTGTGCCGGTAGCTGAGAATACTCCTTCTTTGAATTGCTGGTCACCCATATTCTGACCGGCAAAGAAACTGACATGTCCGGGGCCGTCAAAATTCATGTTTAATGGTTCCAGTGCAAATTTAAGTGCATTTCCCGAACGGGTGAATTTGATAATACCCATTTGCTGCTTTATCCTGGGGATGCCCAGGTCCATGTTGCCCTGCAAAGTGAAATATGTTTCGTAAGGATAAATAGCAAGTGGTTTGACTTTTAACACTTTATAAAAAATAATTTCCTGTGTGTCGTCCGTTAAACTTAGATTTTGTTCTCCATTGCTGAGAATGGCAAACGACTGGAAATTGAGTTCTTTGCCCGCTTCCATACCAGGCAGGTTTGCAAGTGAAGCAGCAGGTTTGTTATTGAGTCCGATAAGGGCCAGTCGCCAGTGTCCCTGCTGGTCCTTGCCAATATGCGGCAGGTAGCCAAAGGAAACATCCGTGGTTTTGATATTCAGTGGTGCCACTCCGGCAATGGACATTTGCTGTGGCTGTATCTGGTTTATTTCAAAATTGTCAGGTGTGAGATTGATCTCTTTCACCGGCATATCTACTACCCCTGTCTTAAGTGTTCCTTTTTCAATCTCAAATCCTTTGGACTGTTCTGTCAGTTTCCAGTTCTCGCAGTTAACCTTCCATTTGTCCATGGTAAAACTCAGCGCACTGGTTCCGGAAACGGGCTGTAGCCCATGAGGTGTAATCTTAATATTACTGACTGTCAGTGAAATTTTTGAAGGATTCATGCCCGGGAGATCATTGGTAGTAAGTTTAGCCTCCAGGTGTATCGTATCTTTTGCCACGTAAGACAATGATTGGGTTGCTTTGCCTTTGAATTTTCTCAACAGAATATCGAGATCACTTCCGGACTCGTTAGTAAGGTTAAAATTTTGTTCATTGTAATCTTCTCCGGGCGCATAAAATGCGCTGATCACTGCTAAAGATGCCCCTTGTTGTTTCAGGTCAACCTCATTGTTCTCAAAGGAGAAAACAGCAGCATTGAAGTTGAAAGAATTTTTGTTAATACTAATTTTACCTTTCAGTACCCCTTGCTTATTTTTGTCCGGGAGAATTCTGATCAGACTGCCGTTATCCGGTTTCAGCGTACCTGTGAAGGCGTTGTTGATGATCACGGGTAGCTTATCGGCATCTGTTTCCACTGCAGGTTGATCCACTTTCGCAGGTTTGCCATTCATGCCTGCTACTACTTTTACCTTGTAAAAGCCAAGCTTAAACCCATCATCGGTGTTGAGTGTAAAATTATCATTACTGAAACTGTTTTTTGGATCTTTAAAGGTTCCGCTAACCAGTGCATAATCCTTGTGGAGTTCCAATTCATCTACATAAACCGGAAATCCAAAAAGATCCTTGACTACAATCTGATTATTTACAGTTAAGTGCAAAGCAATTTGTCCCTTAATGGGAAGTTTGATATTTTCTTTAGTGTCCCCGATAATAGTTAATCCAGTGGTATCTTTGTCAGCTTTGATGGTTACAACTGAGTGGTTAGCCGGGATCTTGCTGATGGTGAACCGTCCTTTGTCGTCTGTAAGTGTATGCAATTTCTTTTCTCCGGCAATATAAACCCGGGCTCCTTTTACCGGTTCGTTCTCATCACCAAGAGTAACCTTACCCGAGACTGATAAAGCAGGTGGTACCACGATCATTCCTTTGTAAATGACTGTTCCACCCGGATTGCTTGTAAATGTATGCTCAGTGCTGCAGTAATCCGATTCTGCCGGAGGGGTAACATCCAGCGTAAAACTGCTGTCGCTGTTCATAAATTCCAGCGTAACATAACCATCCGGACCTGTCGTCCCACTGATTTCATTCACCAGCCCTTTTATCTTAACTTTAGTGTTAGGTACAGGTTTGTATGCATCACTCGTTAGAAAAAATATTGGTATGGAATAACCCCCTGAACTGTTTTGTGAGTTATTTTTTGGAGCCACTACCCTGAATTTAACACGGTGTTTTCGTGTCATTACGATATACTTTCCGGGCTTTTTGGTTTGATTATCGTCCATCTTTGCCACAACGATAGTTGAGGTAAGCGGCATATACTGTCCGTCAGCATGAGGCAGAATCACTATTTTCTGTGTCCCGGATTGCACCCGGAAGCCAAAAGCCTGAGAGCCGGAGGGCATGGAACTCAGATCAAGCGTGGTCTGCTTGTTTGCTGCATAATCTGCGAATAACAGGCTCAGGCCTGAACCGAGATCGAATAATCCGGTACTGTTTGCCGGATTATCACCAATACGGATATCAGCCGGTACCGGATTGCCTTCATCATCCACCACATATCCGAGTGCAAGTCCGTCGGGTTCAAAATGAAAATCATGTTTGATCTGCTGTCCCCATTTTAGTCTCAACAGGTTACCAGTGGATGAAGGAAATTCTTTCAGTCCGAATCCTTTTGGTTTAACGACCAACCAACGTGCCGGACCGGTAACCGTCATCATATAATTATTCTCTTTATTAAAGGTAGAAGCATCCAGTTCCAGGGGAAGATTGTTGAATTGATAAAAGCCGTAATTATTGGAATAAGTAGTTTCGATGGAGAGGCTACCAAGGTGCAGCATGCCGGCAGGTATATTCTCTGCATGGTCCCACTGGCTGAACAACATCAGTTTTACATGACTCAGTGTGGTATCTTTCAAAGTGTTCATGTAATTTATATAGTCCTTGTAGGAGGCCATTAAAGTGCCGTAGATCCTGGGTTTATCCGGATACAGTTCCATGTTGAAATAATACACTTTCACTCTAAAATCGCTGTTGAATACTACATCTGATCCATAGGTGACTGTTTGTGGCAGATTATAGTCTCCGCCGGATGATTGATATGTTTCCGTAACCGGGTGATTGAAAGGAAATTTCTTTCTGTCATTCAGATAAATAGGGGCGTATTTTCTTTCTCTGGTTTTATAATTGATGGCACCTTCTGTTTTGGGAGTCTTACAGGATACATAATAACGGTCGTGTGTGTTATCGGGGTCATGCATTACCAGGTCATGGATAATCACAAAAGTATCAGCCTTTGTATCAGCATCTG
>DASQZP010000543.1:0-5002 GCA_035638655.1 Bacteroidales bacterium | reverse complement strand
TGAAGCTATGGTCATTTCCATCAGGTGCCCCATCAATCCGAAACCTGTAACATCGGTACAGGCACTAACCGGGAAACGTAACATAGACGCTGCGGCAGATTTATTTAGTTCGGCCATCAGCCTCACAGCCTGTTGTAAAATTTCCGGAGAAGCTGCACCCCGTTTTGCAGCAGTAGCGATAATCCCCGTTCCGAGTGGTTTGGTGAGAAGCAGGATGTCACCAGGTTTTGCTGTTGAATTCATCACAATTTTGCCCGGATGGATTGTACCGCTCACCACCATACCGAATTTGGGCTCATTATCATCAATCGTATGACCTCCCAACACAGGAATACCGGCTTCAGCAGCTTTTTCCCCTGCCCCTTTCAGAATTTCCTCCAGCACGGACATTGGAAGACGGTTAGAAGGAAAAGCCGCAATATTGAGTGCAAATAACGGTGTTCCACCCATGGCATAAACATCACTCAGCGAGTTAGCTGCTGCAATTTGTCCAAAGGTAAATGGATCATCAACTATGGGAGTAAAAAAATCAACGGTTTGCACGATTGCTGTATCCTCATTGATACGGTACACGCAGGCATCATCGGCAGTACCTGACCCAACCAGCACATCAGGTCCGGTTGAAACTGAAAGTTTTGCAAGAACTTCCTGCAGGGAAGCAGGATTCAGTTTGCAGGCACAGCCCAGTCCGTGAGTAAAGCGGGTAAGTTTAATTTCTTCTTTCTGTTCATTTGCCATTTGTATTGCCCCGTCCGGATGCAGCCTTTTCACGGCCCCGATAATCTCAGCAGCCGCTTTGTGAATATCCTCAATGGTTGTATACCTGCCTGTTGAAAAGCGTATGGCTCCCATGGCATATTTCACTGGTACCTTCATGGCTTCCAGTACGTGAGACACTTCTACATCTCCTGTATGGCAGGCGGCACCGGCTGAAGCTGCAATACCTTCCAGTTCCGACAACAGGGTATCTGCTTCAACATTCGGGAAGCTGATATTAAGGGTATTGGGTAACCGGTTTGTCAGTGTTCCGTTTAATTTGATATCAGGCAATGTTTCAGTTAACAGGTGGTAGAGCTCGTCACTGGTTTGCTTCATTTGAGCTGCAAACTTTTCAAGATTACCTGCTGCAATTTTGCATGCCACTCCCAGTCCGGCAATCTCCGGCACATTTTCCGTTCCTGCCCGCAGGTTAAATTCATGATCAGCTCCGTGCATGGTTTTTTCCAGGCCGGTTCCTCTGCAAATATACAACGCACCGATTCCTTTGGGTGCATACAATTTATGCCCGGCAATACTCAACATGTTGATTCCCATGTCCGGACAGTTAATTGGTATCTTGCCTGCCGACTGGGCCGCGTCACTGTGAAAAGCAATTCCGTGCTGTGCTGCAATCTTTCCAATCTCCTGCACAGGCTGTATGGTTCCGGTTTCATTGTTGGCATGCATCACAGTTATCAGTATGGTATCGGGCCGGATGGCCTCCCTGACGGTTTCTGCCTGAACCATTCCTTCACTGTTCACAGGCAGGTAACTTACCTCAAAACCATTTTTTTCCAGGTATTTACAAACTTCATGCACGGCAGGATGTTCAATTGAAGTAGTGATAATATGCTTACCGCGGTGCCGGTTGGCAAGGGCATAACCTTTAATGGCCATGTTGTTGCTCTCTGTACCGCCGCTGGTAAAAATTATCTCATCAGGCTGTACATGGATCAGTGCCGCCACGTCCTGCCTGGCCTGGTCGACAACTTTTCTGGCCTGAATACCAAACCAGTGCGAACTGCTGGGATTTCCAAAACAGGTTTCCAGCGTATGCTGCATGATTTCAGAGACTTCCTTCTCAACAGGAGTTGTAGCGTTATAATCGAGGTAAACAGGTTTTTCCATGGACAGATTTTTCAGCAAAAATAACAAGTCCTGCGCATATATTTGTTTTGAGGAGATAAAATTTACCTTCGGGAAAAGGATCAGAACGGGTAACCAATTGCAAAATTCAAGGTGGGAAATCCTTTCAGGTTTTTGGCCGGTGTATTAAACACCCATCTGTCGGAAGCAGGCTGCAGGTAGGGAATATACAAAGGATAACCGGCATCAAGCCTGATAACCAGAAAGCTGGAGACATAGCGGATACCAAGGCCTGAACCCAGGGCTGACTGACGCAGGAAGGTATTGAAGTTAAATCGGCCTCCGGGTCTCTTAGGGTCGTAATTGTACAGCCATACATTGCCGGCATCAGCAAAGACAGCCGCTTTAAAATTCCCGGCAATTGGGAATCGCAGCTCCAGATTGGCTTCAAGCCGGATATCTCCTGTCTGATCCACAAAGACAGCACCACTTTCCCGGTTTGGATTGAAACTCCCCGGCCCGATGGAACGTGCCGGAAAAGCCCGGATGCTGTTTGAACCTCCGGCAAAAAATTGTTTGATGTAAGGCAATGCATCCGAATTGCCATATGGTATACCCACTCCGATAACCAGGCGGGTAGCCAGTGTATTGGTATAAAGTACTTTGGTATGTGTACGAAAATCGGCCAGAAAACGGGAATATTGTGCATATTTGGTACCCAGAATTTTCAGAGGCGAATCAGTGGTTGGCTTTCTTCCTTCAATAAGAGATTGGGTAAGTCCCAACAGATTACCACCCAGATCAATATTCCCGTTAAAATAAAAAAGCGTACTGCGTCTTAATTGATTTTGAGTTGAATAGATATAATTATAATTGGCCCCGAAGAGAAACTGATCCTCATAACTCCTGGCCAGCAGGGAATTATTCAGCAAAATGGTATCAAATTGCGGCGTGCTTTTGGCAACATGCTGAAAATTCAGAGAAATAAGATTCAGATCGTGTGTCTTCCCTTCTGTTTCTTTCCATTTATAACCAAAATCAGCATTCATTGTGTTCATCGAGTAATATTCAATTCTTCTCAGGAAACTGATTCCCAAATCAGCAGAAGTACGTGGCAGATATTTATAATTGTGTTTGCTAAAGGTAAAAGGGGTTAAAAAACCAGGGACTTCATAGGTAACGTGAATATTAGCTTTGTAAGAAAATTTACCCAAATAGTCAGCCGGTACGGCACTAAACTGCGATTCAAGTCCAAGATCGGCATTCAGTGAAAAATTCTCAGCGCCGCCAAATACATTTCTGTTGGTTAATGAGGTTTTAAGAAGCGGACCGGTAAAATCGGTTGATTTGTTTTCCACACCAAATTCTGCCCGCAGGTATCTCTTTTCCCGGGGAGTCAGATAAATATAAGTATTAAGCAATCCGTTACTATTTGAAACTTGTTCAAAGTTGATATTGGAAAACCGGAAAAGCCCCAGCTCGCTCATCATTTTCAGTGTCAGTGTATGCTTATCATAAGAATAGAGGTCTCCCTTGCCGAGAAATACTGATCTTGCCAGCAAGGATGACTTGATATAAGAATTTTTGCCAATTATATAATAATCCTTATACTTCAACGTATCATGTACCAACGTATCACCTGTAAGTTCAGAATAGGAAGGATAAATAAATACTTTATTGATTCTGTAAGGGATTAACGCACGGGGTGGATCACCAGCCTTTACCGTAAGTTGCAACAGCACTTTTTCCGGGACAGCGCTTGTATCAGCCCTGAACAATAACATATCCGGTGAAAAGTAGAAAAACCCCCGGTTACGCAGGTAATCGTTGATCCTGCTTCGTTCATCAGTAAGCAGAGAAAGATCATATTGTATTCCGGGCTGAATATATGATTTATCTGAACTTTTCCGGATCAAAGAATCAAGTACAGATTTACCCCCTGGGTATTCCAATGATTGTATGATGTATGCTGGTTTGGTGCGAATATTAAAAACTACTACTGCCTTTTTATGATTGTACCACCTGCGTTTCACAGTATCTGTAACCTCAGCCCTGAAATGACCCGTATTCTTCAACCGGTTGGACATTACATCTGAAACCTGGCTTTCATTTATGCCACCAAGCAAAACCGGTTTCTCACCAAACTTGAATTTCAGCCAGTGCCACAAACCATGATCTTTTTTTGGGCTTTTAACCAGGCTGTAGGCCCATAAACGAAGCGGTATCCCCAGTGTTTTTTTGTTGGTTTCAGGTAAAGCATCTTTTAAGTTATTATTTACGTCTCCTTTATCGTTAACATCACCAATTGTACTTACCTGCACCTTGCCTTTCGCGTACAAGGCTTCATCACTGGTAAGTGTCCGGGTACTGAGACATGAAGACAGTAAAACAGCCACCGACAGGAGAAGTAAGATTACCGGGCTCCTCCTGAATGCTAACTTGCAATATGCAGATATTTTCTTCCTTTCTGTCACGGCTTTACCTTACCTTTATTGAATAATTCGATAAATTCATTGAAATTTTTAATATAAACTATTGAAACACCTGTTTCCCGAACCAGCCCGTCCAGCAAGCCGGTGTATTCATTCTGATTGAACGCCCTGATGCGAAGCGAACCGTCTGGTGTCAGTTTGTATACTATATTGGCTTCCGGAGCAATATTATTCAAAGCATTTACCGACTGTTTTTTCTGATCGCTTTCCAGCACAAAAACAGAACCTGCATTAACGCTCAGCCGGTTATCAAACAAATCTTTTGAAGCTTTAACGCTCAAATCAGTCCTGGTACGCGTAAATGTGGACTGCCCGTAATCATTGTACGACTGAAGCTGAAAATTCAAATTGACAAATTTAATATAGCGTTCTGCAGTTTTGTTTAATGCTTCGCTGAGAATTTTATTGGCATAATCGACATTACTCAACGAAAGCATAGCCAGCTGATCGGTTTGAGAAATAAAATTACCAAATAACAATAATGATACAGCCTGTTTGTTTACCTCCGATTCATCCAGGCTCAGCTGATCAAGCTTAGCTGCAACAGCACCATTCAACACACCCTCATATTGCCTGGGCAGATTAATTGAGAATTTCAGGTTTGGATCCGTCAGAGCCCCCGTCATTTTTAACTCAACCTGGAAAGGTAACTGCTTACGATAAGG
>DASQZP010000542.1:0-2207 GCA_035638655.1 Bacteroidales bacterium | reverse complement strand
AGAATAGGTCACATTAATTTATAATATTATAAGATATGGATGGTCAAGATTTTAATTAAAATACGGGGGGTTAAAACTTTCGGATGTCCGAAAAATTTATAGTTCTGGATCTTGAATGAACTGAACATGATTTTGTTAATAATTCCAGTTCCCATCAACCCCAATCGCTGAATCCCTAATCCGGGTTGAAAAAAAATTAGTTCGCATTTCATCCCACGATGAAGCGATATGATTAAAATATGATTTACTGTCCATTTTGATCCCTTTCACTCAATTAGATATTTTGTTCGATTTATCCTTATTGACAGAATCTTGAAAAAGTTGCTAAAAAAACACACCCACGGACAGAAGCTCTAAATTCAATATTGCGAGCTAAGTTTAATAATTTAACCGGGAAATATTATTTATAATGTTTTTATTCACTTTTTGCTCATTAGAAAAAATGCGTTGGAAAGAGCCACTATACAAACCTTTCCCTTAGATGAAACACGAAAAGTTTGACCGCCTTCCAATATTCTCTCCCCCTTTTTTGGCCAGGTTACCCAAAGGACGCCATATGAACAATTAATCTGAATATTTTTTCCTCTGACAGAGAATATTTGATTTTCTGACAGCTTAATGGTTGCTTTTTCAGCGCTTTTAAATAAAGAAATTAGTTTCATATCAACCTCCATTTCCTTGTTGGGAATAAGTATAATTAATAAAACGGAAAGGAAACAGGGGTAATCACACAGTTTTTTTACAGCACAATATGTTTTTAGAAGAAACTGTACCCTTTATTTTTTGAAATATTTGTATCTTTAATTAAAACTTAAATTAAAGTATAAGATATGATCTGAATCTTGCACCTGGAGATATTTATGAAAACAACTCGATATGGTCGGGTGGCTGAACGAATATTGAACCTTATTAATAAAGGCGTGTTAAAAGAAGGTGAGAAAATTCCTTCGATTCGGCAGTTAAGCCAGGAGCTTAATGTCAGCATTAATACGGTGAAAGAAGCGTACTGGAAATTAGAGCGCGAAAACTATATTGTTGCCGTACCCCAATCGGGTTTTTACGTTCAAAAGCAGTTTTCCGATACTTCTACCAAAGAAGAGATCGATCCCAGTCGATTGGACCCCCAGGAAGTCAGTCTTTGTCGCATATACGGCGCTTTTCAAAACATGGGGCAGTGTACACCGGAAGTCAGTCTGGGTATTGCTACGTTAAATCCTGAATTTTGGCCGACGCAAAAAATGGGACGTTACTTTCAGAAAGCGATGGGATATCAGGAAAAAGAATCATATAATTACATAATGTCTCCTGGATACTCACAGCTAAGAGAGCAGATTGCGCGATTAGGCCTTTCATGCGGTTTGGATTTATCCCCGGATGAAATTATTATCACCAATGGGTGTCAAGAAGCTGTTTTTCTCGCATTGATGGTTCTTTGCAAACCCGGCGATTCAGTTGTTCTTGAAAGCCCTATGTATTTTAATTTCCTTCAACTATTTGAGCAGTTGGATCTAAAAATTATTGAGCTGCCGAGTTCACAGATTGAAGGCGTTAATTTAGATACCCTGGGTTTTGTAATAGAAAATTACCCAGTTAAAGCCATGTTCTCCATTCCCAATGTTAACAATCCCCTTGGTTTTTCCATGCCCATTTGGAAAAAAAAGAAATTGGTTCAGCTGTTAACGGAAAAAAATATTCCTTTAATTGAAGATGATATTTATGGTGATTTGGGTTTTGAAACACGTGATGAGACGTGTAAGTCGTTTGACGATGAGGGTAATGTGATCCTGTGTTCCTCTTTTTCTAAGACACTGGTTCCTGGGTTAAGAGTTGGGTGGATTGTCCCGGGTAAATACTATGACCAAGTTATCAAAATGAAAACCCTGTTGAATATTTCAACTGCATCAATCAATCAAATTGTTGTTGCAATGTATTTAAAGGAAGGCGGTTATGAGCGTCACTTGCGAAAACTGAGAAAAGATCTTAAAAAACAGATTTCTGACTTGCGCGCGTGCATACTGGAATATTTTCCCAAGGGAACAAAGGTTACGAATCCAAATGGTGGATTTTTACTTTGGGTAGAACTTCCGGAATCGATCGATACGGATATCATTTATCAAGGGGCTATTAAAGAAAACATTCTTTTTGCTCCCGGTAGTCTTTTTACGATGAAAGATAAATACTCAAACTGTATGCGTTTAAATGCAGGT
>DASQZP010000541.1:0-8154 GCA_035638655.1 Bacteroidales bacterium | reverse complement strand
GTATCGTTCAAGTCCGCCACCGTTTGTCCCAATCCATATCTTTCCACTGTGATCCTCAGCAAAACTATTGACATCATTATATCCCAAACTTTGATTACTGGAAGGAATGTGCTGAAAAGTATGGAATTTGATAATGTCCTCATGATAATAGTTGATGCCCTGTTTATAAGTGCCTGCCCAGATAATACCATTGTTATCCTTGTAAAGTGACATGATGACGTTTTGAGTCAAACTGTTTGGATCATCAGGATTATTTAACAGGTAGCGTACTGAAAAATCTTTTTTGTCAAGCACATTGATACCTCCATGATCAGTCCCGATCCAAATGAGTCCGTGATTATCCTGCACCACATTACTTACGATATTGGTATTTAACCTGCCCGATTCAGAATCAGTACCAAAATGATGCAGGGTCCTGTTATCCCGTTTAAAGTAAAATAATCCCCGTGCATTGTTAGTAATACTGATCCAAAGGTCCCCGTCCTGATCAGCATAGAGCAGTGACTGAATCATCTGTCCTTCATACAGGTGATGTAATTCATAATTATCGTATGAAACGCGGTTCGTTTCAGGATCCAGCTCCACCAGAAGGCCGTTTTGTGTGATCACCCATATACTGCCATCCGGTCCAATGGTCAGATCAGAAATAACAGCCTTCCCGGAAAAAACAGAATCAGGTGGCATATAAGTTACACTAACTGAAGTATCCCTTTCAGGCATGTATTTGAACAACCGGCCATCATCAGTGTACATCCAGTAATCACCGTTGCGGTCACGCTTCATTCCCCTGATGGATACATCCGGAAGTGAATATTCCCTTAGTATATCAGCAATATTATGAATAAACAACTCACTGTCCGGGTCGTAAATATTCAGACCAGCCCTGGTGGTAACCCAGAGACGTTGCTTATCATCCTCAAAAACAGATGATACATAATTATCATTCAGGGATTTATTATCGTGTTGTTCATGCTTAAAAATTCTGAAGGTATATCCATCAAACCTGTCCAGACCGGAAACTGTACCAAACCACATAAAGCCCTTGCTGTCTTTCAGTATACAGTTTACCTGGTTGTTGGACAATCCGTCTGTTGTACTGAGGTGAGAAAAACGGTACTGCATCTCCTGGCCCATCAGCGGATGGACAAGAAGAAAAATATTAATAACGATCAGGAAAATCTGTTTTGAGGTATATTTCACTTTTTAACAAACTTTGTTTCTGTATCCGGCCGGATTTATCCGGAAGATTATTATATTTTCAAATATAACCATGAATTTTGAAAAAGATTGTATGATTTGCGATATCCATTAAATATTATGATCGCGTTCTTAATTACCTGCCATTGATTTAAATATTGCGTCAGGTTAGCGGCATATTCAGGGGGTAAAGAAATATTTAACTTTAATTTAACTAAAACCTGCAGTTGAAATAAAAAAAAGGTGTACTTTTGCGCCCTTCTAAATATTAATTATATAAAAATAAAAAGGTAACACATGCATTTAATTGAAAATGCGTCAATAATCGGACGCACAATCGGAGAGCAGGATCTTTATCTTGTTCAGGATGAAACAACAGGAAGGATCATCACACTGGTAAATGCGAATAATCTCGAACTGGAAACTGGTGCCGAAGGGTTGGTTTCCTATGAAACCGGTACAGAAAATGTGCTCATTGGCTTCGAACCTGCCACTGAAGAAGTATTCGCATAATTCCACCAGTAAAATTAATTTTTGAGACATCCCAGCCGGGATGTTTTTTTTTGCTTAATATTTTATAATACAATCAAAGATCTCTGCCCATTTCTGAAAATATCGTTTAAAAACAACTGTTTTTTTTCGACGCCGTTAACTTTAAATGGCGGGTAAATAACTAAATGACAGTTAAGCACGCAAATGATTACTATTTAACAATTCGTGTAAAATGGAGAGTGTCTTTAATAAAAAATAACATTTTTTGTATTTCCGTTCCCGGAAGTAAACATTATCTTTAGGGCTTTTAATAAAACCAAACAAATTATTTATGAGCAGACTAAGTACCACCATCAACAAGTTTCCCAGGGTATTCTGGGTGTCAAACTTCATGGAGTTATTTGAGCGGTGGGCATGGTATGGTTTTTACAATGCCCTTGCCCTTTACCTGACCATGAGCAAGGATACCGGAGCCCTCGAATTTACGCAGGCCCAGAAAGGTATAATAATGGGAACGGGAACCATGTTGCTGTATTTCTTACCGCTGATTACCGGTGCCATATCTGACCGGGTTGGATACAAGAAAGTATTGATCGCCTCCTTCACCATGTATGTTGGAGGTTATTTTATGATGGGGGCTTTTCACACCTTCGGAATGATCTTTTTTGCCTACATTTTCCTGGCAGTAGCCGGAGCATTGTTCAAGCCCATCATATCAGCCATGATCGCCAAAACGACTAACAAGGAAACCTCCTCCGTCGGATTTGGTATATTTTATATGATGATCAATATCGGAGGATTTATCGGACCATTCATCTCCGGATTCCTCTATCATGCCAGCTGGCATTATGTTTTTCTGATGTCGATAATTGCCATCGCGATCAATTTCATTTTTGTTCTCTTTATGTTTAAAGAACCGCATCGCGAGGAGACTGACGATTCTTTCCTACAAAATATATGGATTGCATTAAAAAATATTGGCACAACACTACTCGACTGGCGATATGTACTGTTTCTGCTCATCATGAGCCTTTTCTGGTCCTCTTTTAACCAATTGTACTATTCCTTCCCTGTTTTCGTGGAAGACTGGGTGAAACTGGATAACCTGGCTGCTTTTCTGCACATGCCGGCAGGTAGTATCACACCTGTTACCATTCTAAGTATGGATGCTTTTTTTATCATCGTTTTCCAGATGATGGTCTCTTCCATTTCGGCTAAATTCCGCCCGTTACATTCTATGGCTGTAGGCATCCTGATACTGGGGGCAGGCTTGTTCCTGATGTTTATTACCCGCAGCCCGTGGTGGGTATTACTCGGACTGCTGGTTTTTAGTCTCGGCGAAATGGCCAGCTCACCAAAATTCACCGAATATGTTGGTCGCATTGCTCCGGAAGATAAAAAAGCCCTGTATATGGGTACCTCTTTTCTTCCCATTGCACTGGGACATTTCATTGCAGGCTGGCTTTCGGGAGAGATCTATGCAGTACGTGCTGAAAAAATCACTCTATTAAAAGAGTATCTGACAGAAAAAGGTATTGCCTTCCATGATGTTACACAAACTTTTACACAAAGTGATTTTTACCACCAGGCAGAAAAGTTGCTGGGCATGGATATGAGCCAGATAACCAGTATGCTTTGGGATAAGTACCACCCTTCACAGGTGTGGGTTATGTATACCGGTATGGCTGTTCTGTCAACAATACTGCTTTTTGTATACGATAAATTTGTACTGAGGCATCAGGAAAATAACAATAGTAAATAGCTTAATAACCAAAACCTATAAAAGCTGTCTAATCAAACAGTAATTAAAAAAGCTGAACCAGCTACTGCTGATTCAGCTTTTTTTAATGCACTTTACCTGCCTTTTAACAAATATATGGTAACAGGCCGGATTCTCTTATTAATCTCTGAGAAGTCCGCGATTTTTAAGCAAAGGCGTAATCTCAGGCTCACGTCCACGGAAGTTAACGAATAATTCCATGGGATCTTTCACACCATTCAGTTCAAGAATATTCTTTCTGAAAGAAGTGGCAGTAGACTGATCGAAGATACCATTTTCCCTGAAAGCCTCATAAGCATCATTGTCCAGCACTGCAGCCCAGATATAGCTGTAATAACCAGCATCATAACCACCCATGATATGCTTAAAGTAGGTACTCCTGTAACGGGAAAGGATTTCAGGAATCAGCCCGATACCATCCAGGTATTCTTTTTCAAATTTATTAATATCAAGATCCTTAGGCTCATTCTGCATGTGATAATCCATATCGAGCATCGAAGCAGCAAGATATTCCACATTGACAAACCCCTGATTGAAATACTTACTGTTATTCATCTTTTCGATCAGTTCATCAGGAATAGGTTCACCCGTTTCATAATTTTTCGCATACATGTTGAGCACCTGGGGTTCGGTGGCCCAATGTTCCATAATCTGTGAAGGTAGTTCAACAAAATCGCGGGCTACAAAAGTCTCAGGATAATGGTTTTTAGCAAATAATCCGTCCAGTGAATGGCCAAACTCATGAAACAGGGTTTCTACCTCATCCAGACTGAGCAGTGCGGGTTTGTCACCCGTTGGTTTGGTGAAATTGGTAACAACAGTCACAACAGGAGTTACTTTTTTGCCATCCTGCTGTACCATGTAATCACGATACCCTCCGCACCAGGCACCAACTTCCTTGCTAGCCCTTGGATAAAACTCCATATAGAGCACACCCAGGTGTGAACCATCAGCTTCTTTCACTTCAAAAGCCATGGCATCGGGATGTGGCTTTGGAATGTCTTTGATCTCTGTAAAAGTAATGCCATACAACTTATTAGCAACAGCAAATGCACCTTCACGCACATTGTTCAGTTCAAAATAAGGCCTTAACTCATTGTCATCCAAATCGTATTTCGCCTTACGCACCTTCTCGGCATAGTACCACCAGTCCCAGCTGGCCAGTTTGAAGTTACCACCTTGTTCATCGATCATCTGCTGCATGTCTTTGGCTTCTTGTTTAGAAACAGGCAGGGCTGCATCCCATAATTTGTTCAGGAGGTTCATTACATTTTCAGGCTTTTTGGCCATACGATTTGCCAGACGATAAGAAGCATAATTTTCAAAACCCAACAGATGTGCTTTCTCTACCCGCAGTTTCACTATGTCAGAAAGAATTTTCTTGTTGTCATATTGATCATCATGATTGCCACGGGTGGTGTATCCCATATAAAGTTTCTTTCGTAAATCACGATTTTCAGCATATTGCAGAAAAGGAATCATGGAGGGTTTCTGGGTAGTAAAAACCCATTTACCTTCTAAACTGTCAGCTTTAGAAGTTTGTGCGGCAGCCTGTATTACCGATTGAGGTAAACCGGCGAGATCGGCTTCATTATCAATAACCAGTTTAAAATTATTAGTCTCAGCCAGTACGTTCTGATCAAATTTCAATGTAAGCAGACTCAGCTTCTTATTTAATTCTTTTAATTGTTCTTTTTTGCCGGCAGGAAGATTAGCCCCATCCAGCACAAACGACTGGTAGATATTATCCAGCATATAAGACTGTTCTTCATCAAGATTAAGATCAGCTCTCTGGTCATAAACCGTCTTCACGCGCTTGAAAAGATCCGGATTCAGACCAATCTCATCAAAATGGGCTGATAATTCAGGAGAAATTTCCTGAGCAATCTTCTGCATCTCATCGTTAGTATTGGCACTGTTCAATCCATAAAATACTGACGCCACCTTACCCAACAAATGACCACTATAAGCCATGGCCTCAATTGTATTTTCAAAAGTAGGTGCTTCAGGGTTATTTACTATTGCAGCAATCTCAGTACTATGCTGCTTCATGGCTTCTTCAAAAGCCGGAATATAATCACTGTTAGTGATCTTGTCGAATGGAGGCACCCCAAAAGGTGTAGTATACTCCGTTAAAAAAGGATTAGTTGCTGCTTCTTTCTTTTGCTGGCAGGCCGGCAAAAGAAAAAGGGCCGCGAAACCCAGTAGTAATAAACGTTTCATAAACAATGAATTTTAGTTAAATGGTTATCAATGAAGAAAAATTATCTGCTCATTTTGAATGTTTAGTGCCCAATAAATTGAAGATTAATAGTGTCTGTCCATAATGTCCGATAACTGCGTTATTGATCCAGACACCTGGGCTTTATTGACAAACTTTAAATAAACAAAAAATTATGCAAAGGCCAAAGGGATAAGGATCAGACCTGTTGTACAACAGAGTACAGCGAAAGAAGTTGAGAAGTTGAGTGAGACATTTATACGCTAATTCTCCTTCTTAACTAAACAGGAGCTGAGGAGTGTCCTGGAAGAATTTATTCGGGGAATGAAGCAGCCGCCAGAGCCTGCATCAGTCAACATCGTGAAGCTGGTTCTGGAAACCCTTAATCCTTACCTTTGCCATGAGCGGGACCAGGTGTGGATAAGGATCACGACCAACTTTTAGCATGGCTTTGCAGAAGCGGAGTAAACCTCTGAAACAAATAGTCTCCCCATGAACATTAGCATTTTCAACAATGGATACAATCGAATGCGTCAGCTACCAGATTACTACTCATCTAATTGACGGTTACACCGTCAATATGTTTTCAAAATTAAATAAATACAGCATAACAGATTACGGATGTAACCTCATCTCAACAACGGGTATTTCAACAATCTTCACTGGGCCAAGCAATCCTGAAACACGCAGATATTTCTCTGAATCTGGTGAATCGAACTTCCTGACATTCGTTTTAGTAAAACGTTTTTCTTCCGGCAGCTTGCTGTCACCAATCAGCCGGTTGGTCCAAAGATTAATCACCGTTACATTAAGTTCATTAACTCCTTTATGAACATATGGAGTTATATCTGTCTGAAAAGGTGCTTTCCAGCTAAGCGATAGTGAATGTCCGTTAATTGTTATCACCGCCATCTCCTGAACATTTCCCAGATCGAGTAAAATCCTTTTATTTTTCAGTGCTGATTTTTTCAACTTAAAGGAATTAACATACACTGCTTTGCCGGAGTAATATTTAATACCATCTTCTTGAAAGTCAGTCCACGACCGCAATGAATCTATCTGGATCTGCTGAGGTCCACCCCATTCGGTATCAAAACGAATGATCCAGGGACCACCGATTATTTCTGATGACACTGGTTTATTCTTCTCAATTATGGTTGAGTGTCCGTCAGACCATTTCAAGGTATAATTTCCAGATTCATATATTTCCGCAGACGACCCGTTCCCAAAATCTTCAAAATTAATCAACGGATAATTTTCCGATCTGAACCGATTATCCGGAAAAACCTGTTTCCCGTCTTTTCTGATGTCTGTAATATGTTGTCCCGGGTCTGCCGATTTAAAAACAACAAATTTTGATCCTTCAGGAGCAAAATGCAGTGGGATAATGATTCGTCCATTTTCTTCCCTCCACGTAACTATGTTAGAAATCTTTCCGGTCAATGGATCCCATAATTCGGGTACTTTCCCCGACACCCTGAAACTGCATTCCACCTGGTCATACCGGTCGGGCAAACTGGTCAGATAACGGTATTCGAAATCATTGATACCCTTTCGGTTATACTTATTGACTATAAAGTAAATCTCCTTTTCGTCAGTGGTACGATGGATATAATTAAGTCCGGCCTGTTTATCACTGCCGGTAAAAGTAAAATCAGGACTAATCTTCATATCTGCCAGCACCTGATTGATACTTTTTCCCCATATTACCCTTCCTTTGCCATAAACATGCTCTGTAATATTTTTACCATCAATATTTCCCCATAAGCGTTGAGCAATTTCCTGCACCTCATGATCACTTTCAGGATAAGCACTAAGTCCTGAAGCTCTTATCGGTTTCGGACCCACCAGGGTCATTCCTTCCTGTACAAGCTTTTCAATTTTTTTCAAAACCTTTAGGTTTATGGCCTTTTCATCGGGTAACATCAGTAAACGGTAACTCATACCATCAGGCAAAACAATTTTATTTCCGTCAAAAGAAAGCCTGTCCAGTATAACTTTCCGGGAGCATTTATCCCAGTCGTAACCTGCATTTAATTCAGGAAATTCTCCCTTCAGAAAAACGAAGTTTGGTACATCATCGCCATAATAACAGAGAACATCAGCCACAAAAAGTCCCTGCTGTAACATAAAGCTACTGCGGTTCAGGTAACTGATAAAATCTCCGGTCTGCTCCCACCAGGTAACATTGGGATTCAGGTGAGTCCCCGCAAAATATTCATTACCGGGCTTTCCAAATTCTTTGGGGGAAGAGGTAAAGGTATGCCAGACGATACGGTTGACACCTGAACAAAAGATCCTGTCGAGATTAGCTTTCAGGTCTTTAGGTGAACGTTCCCATTGTGGCCCGATACTGGTAGGACCTTCAGCTGCAACAAACCTTTTACCGTTGGTATGAGCAACGCTGGCGCTTTGCCGTACTGACAGACGCTCCGCATCTTTCACACGGTGTGTATTAGAGCGG
>DASQZP010000540.1:0-2761 GCA_035638655.1 Bacteroidales bacterium | reverse complement strand
CCGACAAATGCTCTGATATTAAGTAACCATTATTTATTTTGAAAAACCTTATAATCAACGTGAGTTTGGTATCGGAATCATGTTTTATGCATCAAAACAGCTCTGTGTCGTCGATGGTCAGTCGTCCGTCGTCAAGATATGTTATATTTTCACAGGTCGTATTCTCAATGTAAATATTACAACTCTGCAATTCTTATCCAAACCTCACGATAAATACCGTTAAGAAGGGTTCTAAAAGAATCATGAGTAAACATTATGAAAGCCCGGAGATCATATAGATCTGCCGGGCTTTTTTGTACTGGGGGAATAGGATTTGAAAAAGGAATAACGTATAAATCACTAACCCAAAAGATTAACTAACCCGGTGTATCTCATACAAACCTAATGTAGATATGAGTTGGTTTATATATGGTTGGTACAACTAACCCTTATTAATAAGATGCATCAATCAATAAAAACTTACAAAATTATCTCAGTAATGGAAGATAAAAGGAAAATGATTGCAGACAATATCATATAAATTGTTATCTGTCGTTTTGCATTTTTTTGATACAGTGCCGGCAATTACTGAAACCATCCCAGTGTGCATATGTAATATTAGTGTATGGTTTTTCGAAGCCTTCGTTGATAATTTCATCGATCCCGCACTGGTTTTTTTCGTTGTCAAGATCATGTACTACCATCGAATTTTTGTCAGCAAGAAATTTTTCGCCATTCATTTTTCCGTCAAAACGTCTCATGGGAATTAAATTATGATACAAAAAATCAAATATATATAGATTTATATTTGTTAAAATTAGATATCAAAATTCATGAACTCAATTTTGCAAAGCCTTCTTATGGTTAGTTCTAATAAAAGTATCTATATAAATCAATATATTCCTAATAGGTTATATTGTTTATAAGTTTATTATGAACAAAAAAAACTTACAGATATGATAATTGAGTTTAAAATTTATAAAAGATAGGTATGGAATCCGAAGAAAACCTGAATAAAAAAAATTAAGCAATATGTTTTTTGTTCCGGGTATTTTAGTACACAGATTGCACTGAATCAGGTATTAAAGCGGAAAATATGAAACTCAATAGGTAAGTGTCTTTTGGAGGGTATCGAAAGTGACAGGTTTGTGCAGGAAATCTATGTAATTCGTTTCTGCTGCCATCTTTTTATATTTAGGGTCCGTATGACTGGTCATATAGATAATGTCAGTTTTAATATGCCTGGTGATTTCTTTTACAGCTTCGATACCGTTCAATATTCCATCGAGCATGATATCTGATAAGATAATATCCGGTTTAGTTTTTTTTGCGATTTCAATAGCATCTTCACCAGTAGTAACACTGTCAATTACATTAAAACCCAATTTTTTCAAGTAAGTTTGTAGTACGACAGATATTATTTTGTCATCTTCTATTATCAGAATATTTTTTTCTTTTCCCACCAAGTACCCCAAATAGTTAATTATTTTTGAGTAAGTGACATAGAGAATAAAACTCTAAAATCAATTTATTAAGTATCTAAATTATTATAAGCCAAAATCTTATGTTAGGTACTAATTAGGTAAAATGTTAAGTGAAGTCAATAGAATTGTTAGGGTTAACATAAGTAGTGTTTAATATTCGTATAAGTTTTTATAAAAAAGGGGTAATATTGGGAAATTTGAATAATAAGCCTTGTTAAACCTTCTATATAAAAGCCGGAATCTTCAGTAGTTTTCAACCAAAAGAGTCCCATTCTCATTTTCCTTTTAAATCATAAAATATCAATACAAAGGGCAGCCCTTTTAAAGTAAATATTACAGCGCTCCGGTTACGTGAATTTGTAATAACACTGATAAATATTAATTTTGCCACAATGTTTTTTAAATAAATAGGAGTTGTCCGATGCCATTACCCATTTCAAAAAGTATAATTTCACCGTGGGGGTATTTTGAATAAAATAACCGAGAGTGAAAAACCTTATATCAGTGCGGATGTCAAGTTACCCGAAATAACCATTAAAGCTTTTGTATTGGGTATTGTACTTGCGATTTTGCTGGCAGGCGCGAATGCTTATCTTGGCCTGTTTGCAGGAATGACCGTTTCTGCATCCATTCCTGCTGCTGTAATATCAATGGCCGTTCTCAGGCTTTTCAATCAGTCTAACATACTTGAAAATAATATTGTTCAAACGGCTGCTTCGGCAGGTGAGTCTCTGGCTGCCGGTGTCGTCTTTACATTCCCCGCCCTGGTAATCATGGGGTACTGGAAACATTTTAATTACTGGGAAGTTACGCTTATTGCGTTATGTGGCGGTGTATTGGGCGTGTTGTTTACCGTTCCGCTACGGAATGCACTTATTGTTCATCAAAAGTTGAAGTATCCGGAAGGAATTGCCACAGCGGAAGTCCTTAAATCAGGAGAAGAGAGCAGTTCAGATGTGAAATATCTCGTTTGGGCAACCCTGTTTAGTGGATTGATGAAATTTTTCCAGCAGGGTATGCATATCTGGAGTGGCGTATTTGAAAAAGCCAAAGTCATAGGTACGAGGGGTTATCTTTATTTTGGAGTGGATGTATCACCGGCATTGGTAGCTGTGGGGTACATCGTCGGTTTGAATATTGCCACATTGGTGTTTGCCGGTGGTGTTTTCAGTTGGTGGGTTGCCATACCTATTTATATCGCTTCTCATGGAGTTTCTGCAAATGCTAAAGATGCTGTTGATGCCGGTTATCAAATATGGTCGGATCAAATTCGCTACATCGGAGTAGGTGCCATGGTT
>DASQZP010000539.1:0-2072 GCA_035638655.1 Bacteroidales bacterium | reverse complement strand
ACGGTAACCAATGTGCTTTATGAATTCCTGCATACAACTTATCAGTCGGGACCGGTTCATGATATTACCGGACCCGTTATCCTGAAAGGAAATGATAACTATTTTGATAATTTTATCTATAGATCGGGGTGGTCCTATTACAAATATACCATTGGCACACCCATGATCACGTCTCCTGTTTATAATACCGACAGTTCATATATGATCGAAAACAACCGCGTCATTGCACATCATGTTGGCATTGAAGGAAACCTCACAGAGAAAATTCGCTATAAAACGATGTTTACCTACAGCATAAATATGGGAAGATACTCAAAACCTTATGATAATAACAGAAATCAGGCGAGCGCACTTGCCAACATCTCTTTCCCCGTAAACATGAAGGTACCCTTTAGAGTATCTGCTACACTGGCAGCTGATAAAGGCACCATGTACGGGGACAATATCGGGATATTTCTTAGTCTGATTAAAACCGGAGAGCTATTCAAGAGGTAAAATTATGGACAGACACTACTTAACCATTGATCCGTTCTTAATCTGATCAGCAGGGCTTACAAAAGTAAGTTTACCTTCATCATCTTCAGCCATAAGAATCATACCTTGTGACTCAATACCCCTGATTTTACGCGGCTCAAGATTTACAAGCATAGAGATTTGTCTGCCGACAATATTCTCCGGTTCGTAAAATTCAGCAATCCCGGAAACTATTGTGCGCTTATCAATCCCGGTATCTACCCTGAGCTTAAGCAATTTTTTGGTTTTTGGCACCTTCTCAGCTTCAATTATAGTGGCTGTACGGATATCCATCCTTGAAAAATCATCGAAAGAAATGTTGTCTTTTGCAGGAGTAACTTTTGTCTCTTCGTTCTCGTCATTGGCTTTTTTTGTAGCCATTAGTTTATTGAGCTGTGCCTCCACTTCACTATCTTCAACCTTCTCAAATAATAAATCAGGATTATTCATTTGATGTCCGGGTTGCAGCAATTCCTGACTACCTGCATGTTCCCAACCCGGATTTTTAAAGTTCAGAAACCCGATCAGCTTTGAAGCGGAAAAAGGCAGGAAGGGTTCAGAAAGGACAGCAAGATTGGCAGTTATCTGCAAAGAAACATACAAGATATCCTTCACTCGTTCCGGATCAGTTTTGATTACTTTCCAGGGCTCGGTATCAGCCAGATATTTATTTCCCAGCCTGGCCAGGTTCATCATTTCCTTAAGTGCCTCACGAAACCTGAAAGCTTCCAGATTATCTTCAATTCCCTTTTTAATATCAGCAACTGATTTAAGTGTTGCCTGATCTTCCTCTGTCAGGTTAACCGGTGCCGGTACTTTACCGTCAAAATATTTTTGGGTAAGTATCAATGTACGATTTACGAAATTACCATAGATAGCAACCAGTTCATTGTTATTTCTGCTCTGAAAATCTTTCCAGGTAAAATCGTTATCTTTTGTTTCAGGCATATTGGCAGTTAGAACATACCGCAGCACATCTTCTTTTCCTTTAAAATCTTCAAGATATTCGTGCAGCCATACTGCCCAGTTCCGGGAAGTAGAGATTTTATCTCCCTCAAGATTCAGAAACTCATTTGCCGGTACATTATCAGGTAAGATAAAAGAACCTTCAGCCTTCAGCATAGAAGGAAAAATAATACAGTGGAAAACAATATTGTCCTTGCCAATAAAATGTACCAAACGCGTTTCTTCATCTTTCCACCATTTTTCCCAGTCGGGAGTAAGTTCTTTGGTGGCAGAAATATATCCTATCGGAGCATCAAACCAAACATACAGCACTTTACCATCAGCTCCTTCAACAGGTACTGGAATGCCCCAGTCGAGATCGCGACTAACCGCTCGTGGCTGTAGTCCCTGATCAAGCCATGATTTGCACTGACCATATACATTAGATTTCCAGTTTTTGTTTTGCTCAAGAATCCAGTCCTTCAGAAATGCTTCATGCTTGTCGAGTGGCAGGTACCAGTGTTTTGTCTCTCTGAGAACAGGCTTGCTACCGCTTATTGCCGAACGCGGATTAATCAGATCCGTGGCATTCAGAGAGGTCCCACAGTTCTCAC
>DASQZP010000538.1:0-7503 GCA_035638655.1 Bacteroidales bacterium | reverse complement strand
CCGGGTTTTGTTTAAAGCTTTAAAAAAGGGTAAAACAGATATTAATGATTATTCTATTATTTTCTAAAAACATTATTTATATTTTAGACATAAAAGTTTAATTAGGAATTTAATCCCACAATCATTAAAGATTAAATAACATTCAGGCTGTATGCTGTTCGCCTTTTGCCGCCGGTTTCATATTCATGATCAGTGTCTGATGGTTGATTGATTCCTGGTGGATGGCTCTGAATATCTTATTGACAAACTCGTTGCTCAGTCCTTTTTCCTCACCCATCTTCAGCCGCTTATTCAGTATTTCATCCCAGCGCTTGGTCTGTAATATAGTGATGTTGTTATCCCGTTTGTATTCACCAATCTTTTCAGCAATCTTCATCCTGTCTTCCAGGATATTCATTACAGTGTTGTCACACTTGTCAATATCGGCCCGCAGGGCTTCCAGTGTAAGCAGCAAATCGTTATCAATATTCTGGTGGCGGAGGATCAGCTGACTGACAAGTTCATTAAGCCTTGCAGGAGTGATCTGTTGTTTGGCATCACTCATGGCTACATCGGGATTATTATGCGTTTCGATGATCAGCCCCTCGAAGTTCAGGTCCATGGCTTTCTGGGAAATATCAAACAGCAATTCTCTGTTTCCACAGATATGACTGGGATCGGTTATAATTGGCAGGTCGGGTATACGTCTTTTTAGTTCGATGGGTAACTGCCAGTGTGGATCATTCCGGAATGGTGATTTCTCATAGGTTGAAAATCCACGGTGAATGGCGGCCAGCTTTTTGATACCGGCATTGTTAAGACGTTCTATAGCGCCAATCCAGAGTTCAACATCCGGGTTTACCGGATTTTTAACCATTACCGGAATATCAACACCCCGGAGGGTATCTGCTATTTCCTGCACTGCAAAGGGATTAGCAGTAGTACGTGCACCGATCCAGAGGATGTCAACTCCAAACTTAAGTGCTTCATACACATGTTTGACATTGGCTACTTCGGTGGCAGTGTACATACCCGTTTCTTCCTTTACCTTCTTCAGCCAGGGAAGGGCCTTGCTGCCGAAGCCTTCAAAAGCATTCGGACGCGTACGGGGTTTCCAGATGCCGGCACGAAATACTTTAACACCGTTTTGTTTGAGCTGTCGTGCTGTGTCCAGCATCTGCTCTTCCGACTCGGCGCTGCATGGTCCCGCTATGATGAGCGGACGGTCGCAGCACAGGTCAGGGAAAAAGAAATTTTCAAGTTCTAAATTGATGCCCATGATTATTTGGTTTTTATAGTTATTGCATGATTGTGTTACCTTTCTCATATTCCCCCAGTACCCCTAAGTCGCTGGTAAAGGGTTTAATAGCTTCCAGTGCCTGGTGGTAGCGTTTGTTATCCTCCCACATAATATCCAGGTAAAACTGGTATTCCCAGTCCTGTCCGATGATTGGCAGCGACTGGATCTTTGTGAGGTTGATGTCGTAAAATGACAGGATCGAAAGGATCTTGGACAAGCTGCCAATCTTGTGCGCCAGTGCAAAATGAATGCTGGCCTTGTTTGCACGGTTATCTCTTTGGTTATCTCCGTTCCGGTCTTTTAATATCAGAAACCGGGTATAGTTCATCTTGTTGGTTTCAATTCCTTCACTCATAATTTCAAGTCCGTATTTAACCGCTGCCAGTGAACTTGCAATGGCTCCCACACCCATTCGGTTATGCTTTTGAATGTCTTTTGCACTCAATGCAGTATCAATACTGTCCACCAGCCGGATGTGCGGATATTTATCGAAGAACAACTGACACTGCAAAATGGCCATCGGGTGTGAATAAACTTCTCTGATATCCTCAATGGTTTGACCGGGAAGGGCCACCAGGTTTTGTCTGATGCGCAGGTAGATCTCGCCGATGATCTTCATGTTTGATTCACGCAACAGATTGTAATTAGGCAGTATGCTGCCAGCCAGTGAATTCTCAATGGCCATGATTCCGTAATCGGCTTTTGCCAGCTTCAGCGATTTAAAAAGATCTTTGAATGTGTTGGAAGGTACAATTTCAATTTCTTCATCCTTAAAATAATTTAAGGCAGCAATCTCATGAAAAGCACCGTAACCACCCTGTATGGCTATCTTTTTTACCTTATTCGCTGTTGTCTTCATCATAATTATTTGTTCTTCTGCATAAAATAAAAAAGTCCCGGAACCGGCCGGGACTATTCATTAACGATTTTATATGTCATCACAGTCCCGTTTCTTATCACCCGGATAAAAATAAAAGTAAAAGAAAAAGAAACGATATGCTGTGCTTGTTGTCATCTTAAATGTAAGTCAATTGCTTTAAACTAAAAAGTCCCGTAAATTTTACGGGACTTTTACAAAATATTTTATCGCAAATAATCCCGTCAGGTTATCTGGTAATAAAAATAAAAGTAAAAAGTGCTATGTAATGTTGTTGCAATCATCAAAATGTTTTATAACATAAATACGGGTCAAACGTAGTGAATCTTTTTTATATAAACAATACTTTCTGGTATTTTTTGATGATTTTTTTGGGAATGAGGTTGGAGAAATGTTAAATAATAGGTTAAAACTGTCAGACACCTACACAGGATTTAACAAATGCAAAGCAGATTTAAGAGCTGGCAAATGTGTTAAATGGGCAGGTAAGGTGTCTGACAGTTAGATATTACAGGGAAAATTAGAATTGAGTGATTGTAATATTAAAAATTGCTACCATAGCGGGGGCACGCATTACAAATGCGCGCCAGTTGAGATAGCAGTGGGGTCACTCATTACAAATGCGCGCCAGTTGAGATAGCTTCTCCAACCTCTCCAGCCTTTACAACCTCTATAACCTCTATCTCCTCTCCACCCTCTTTCCCCAACTTTTAACTATCTTTGTGCGCTTAAAAAAGCTGCGCATGAAAAGCATCCGGAAAAATATCATCAGTCTGTACCTGATTAAGTTCTCGAAATGGTTCATGTTGTTTATGCCTATTATTGTGCCGTTTTATAACGAGAACGGCTTACAACTCAAGGAACTTTTCTTTTTGCAGGCAATATACTCGATATCCATTGTGGCCCTTGAGATCCCTTCCGGTTACCTGGCCGATGTGCTGGGTCGCCGGAAAACACTTATCGGAGGTACATTGCTTACTTTTACCGGATTCCTGATCTATACTGTTTCATATGGATTCTGGGGTTTTCTTTTTGCAGAGGTGATACTGGGGATCGGTACCAGTCTTATTTCCGGGGCTGATTCGGCCCTTCTGTATGATACACTTGCAGATTTTAGACGGGAGGGTGAATATGTAAAGTATGAGGGTCGTATCATAGCTGCCGGTAATTTTGCCGAGTCAGTTGCTGGTATCCTGGGCGGACTGCTGGCCACCATCAGTTTGCGTACCCCTTACTATTTTCAGGCAGGTGTTGCTTTTATCGGGATACCTGCTGCTATATTACTGACCGAACCTTCTCGTCACAGCAATATGATTGAGATGTCGTGGAAAGGGATTATTTCCATTGTTCGCTTTGCCTTGTTTGAAGACAAAATGCTGAGACGAAATATCTTCTTCTCTTCCATAATCGGAGCTTCTACACTTACCATGGCCTGGTTTGTACAGCCTTACTTCAAACTGGTTGGTATACCGCTGGGCTGGTACGGAGTATTGTGGACAGCACTTAACCTGACAGTAGCTGTAACTGCCTTGTCTGCCTGGAAGTTCGACAGAAGACTGGGAGAAAAATTCATTATTCCGGGTATTACCATATTTATTTTTATTGGTTTTATGGCGCTCAGTATCTTTAAATCCATCTGGGCACTGGCATTTCTGTTTATGTTTTATTTTGTAAGAGGGGTTGCCACGCCGGTACTGAAAGACTACATCAACCGGCTTACCACTTCGGATATCCGGGCAACCGTTTTGTCGGTACGCAGCTTTATTATCCGGATCATCTTTTCTATTGTAGGGCCCTTCATTGGTTGGTATTCCGACAAATTTTCCCTGCAGTCGGCCATCCGCCTGTCCGGCATCATCTTTTTCCTGCTGGCATCGGTTACGGCGGTTTTGTATTTGTTGGTTATCAGTAGACAAGGTGACAAAGTAACAAAATGACAAGGTGACAAAGTAACAAGGTGACTCGTATGGTGGTCAGGAGTTCCAGATTCAGTTTGTTTCAGAGGGTAGTGTGAAATTGTTTGAAATTGTTTGAAATGGTTTGAGGTTGTTTGATGTTGTATGAGTTTCAAATTGTTTCAGGTTGTTCCAGGAGTTCCAAATTGTTTCAAATTGTTTCAGGTTGCAAGTTCTTACTATACTATAATGGATAACCGTTGCAAGTCACGTAGTGACGACATTATGGTAGAAAATTTACAGAGTAAGACGTACAGCAGCTCCGTAGGTGCGGCATTATTCGCTCGTAGCACGATTGTTTGATGGTTTGATGTAGTTTGAAGCTCTGAGGAGTTTAGTTGTTTAGAGGTTTAGTTGTTTAGAAGCGAGTCGGTGGACAGTTTAAAAATTATGAAAATTCATCAATTGCGATTTGTAGAGACAACACATGTGTTGTCTGATCTAATCAAATATATAAATCTGATGCCTCGTAGAGACGCCATTTATGGCGTCTCACATTCATGGCGTCTCATGACACCCCCTGATTTTTTAACGGAATAATAAGGATGATGAATGAAATTGCAGACATAATTTTGGACAGTATGATATTTACACCGGTTTTTGAATTAATATAAATGACACAAGTCCGGAGACTTGCGACCGGAAGAAGGCAGGAGATTGCTGGTGGGACTGTCTAGCCCCCGTTAATCCTTTAATTTCAAAATATTTATCAGATTCTCATTTAATTCATCATGACAATTTTTATCAAGATGGCCCAATAATCCGATTATTAAATCTTTGTTAACGGTAGCAAACTTATTTAATCTAATAAGAGATGTCTTTTTAAGTCCATTTATCTGTGTAGGCTGAATAGTTATATCAAAATCTGATTGCCATTTTAACTGCGTTGTAATAAAACAAATGGTAACATCATCATCAGAGTCAATCAATATTATGGCAGGTCTATTTTTATTACCAGATAAATCAGTAAACGGGAAAGGGACTAAAACAATATCTCCTTTATTCATTAATATTTTTCTTTTAAATCATTAACATCGTATAAATCTTCTTCATCGTTAAGAAAATCAAAAGATTTTGATTCAGAAGTTAATTTTTGAATATTCTCTAAAATAATTTTATCATCAATTTTACTCAATAAAAAATCAGCAAAATCATTTATCTCTTTTAATTTATTATCGGGAAGTTGTATGATTTTATGTATTGTATTGTCTATCAAAACCTGTCTGTTCATAGCAAATCTGTTTTTTTACAAAATTACAAATCAATTGGTCAATATCCTATCTGGTATGATGTTTTTTTGATGGTTACACCCGGTTAGCTTACTCCCCTAAGAATCGTACGTGCAGGTTTATGCTTTAAAAGTGAGCTACACAACGTTTCGGTTCCCGGCATACGGATGCCATCTATCAGGCCTGTACAGCCTGTCCGGATTGTTTCTTTGGGATAAGTTGGCTACCGTCATTTTATTCTGTTAAGCAAGGTGCTCGCCTGCTGACCAGAGAAAGGTAGTTGATTGCTGGTGGTTACTGCCTGCCCGATTAGGACAATGGTGGTTTTAAAAAGCGAATTCAAGATTGTCATCAGTTTCAATTTTTAATTTTACTTTTGCTTTCATAGCCTGGAAAACTTTCATTATTGTTGAAACTGAGGCACTATGATTTCCATGTTCAAGTTTTGAAATCTGAGAACGTTTAACACCAATCAACTCTCCAAGCTGTGATTGAGTCAGGTTATTTTGAATCCTTAATTGTTTTATTTTTTCTCCAATCAATTCCATTATAAAATCAAACTCATACTCTTCTCTCCCGGGAGTCCCTTTTTCACCAAAGTACTTATCTTCTAAATCCTCAAATCTTTTATAATCAGTTGTTTTCATAATTATGAGTTTTATAATAATCCTTTAAAATATTTTTCTTTAATCAACTCTGCCTTTTCAATATCTTGTTTTGGTGTCTTGTTTGTTTTCTTAATCAATCCGTGAGTACAAATAATCAATGTTTCTGTATCACCAGAACTATCCCAAAATGCAAAAAGTCGAAAAAATTTGTTACTGTCCTTTACTCGAAATTCAAAAATATCTTTCGAGCTTTTTAATTTCTCAAACCAATCTCCATAAATCCGCATTTTTGTCTTTCTGATCGCATAAAACAATTTCTTTCTAGCTGATTTCTCTAATTTGTCAACGAACTTATCAGCCTCTGGAAGAAGGACTATCTCAATTGGTTTACTCATGGATAATTTTAAATACAAATCTACGAATTTGTTTCCAAATTCAGAAACATCTTTGTGTTTTATCGTGTGCAGGTGTCTAATCTACTTGACCTTAAAAATCTGCATTATTCAATTGTTCCCAAATTCCATGAAATTCTATTGTTGTCCTTGAACGCATCCAATTTTTTACAACATCTTTCGGTTCTTCAGGATTTTTATTTCTTGCCATATCTGCCAGGGAGATAAACAATTCATTATCCTCCGCAGTCATAAGATATTATTTTTCAGGTTCGCTTTTTTCAAACTTAAGTACCGTCAATGGCCCCATAATTCCGGATGGTTCTAATGGCATATCTTTATTCAATATTGTTTCGATTGGTGAAGTGGTAAAAATGCTTTTCACACTGCCGAATTGAATAAAATCTCCTATGAGACGGTTGCGACAAGCATTTGCTAAAGTAATGCTCAGGGTGTTTTCTGTTTTCAATAAACCCGAGACAGCAAGATTGGTATTGGGAAACCAGATATCTCCCAGCAAAATGCCATTCAAATGTACTTCAGTTGTTGCATCCAGATTTCCGGCAATTTCCCTTCAACTCTGAAAGAGAGTTCGCGGTGCAGTAATTTATTTTGCTGATTAAAAACGAAATATGCATCGATATTTTCAATCCTTTTATGAATAAGCATTAATTCTCTTGGATCGGATACATTGCTTGCAAAATCGGGCAACACGTTCAACTCATTAAGCACGCGGCCGATTGGTTTGCCATAAATTACTTTTCCTTTTCCATAGTTGTTTTCTGTGGAATCCGTCATGCCCCAAAGTGCGTTGACTAATTGATTAAATTCATCAGTATTATTTTCTATTTCCGGGACCGATAACATTTCGACAGGTTTAGGCCCATATACCACCGCACCATCGTTTACCAATTTTGCAATTCTCTTCAGCGTGGCGAATTCCATTCAATAATGCAATATGTCGTACTGTAAAACCTTATATGGAGTTGGTTTTAAATCACTTAATTTAGTCACTATGTCATTTTCTGAAATTATAAATCAAATTTAATAAAAAAATATTACGGCCGGTCTACTTTCACATCCCTGAACATGAATGGATTATTACTGACTCGCAAGGGTTGGCCACTGGCAGTAGTTACGTTTTTAAGAATCACTTTCTTTGT
>DASQZP010000537.1:0-3473 GCA_035638655.1 Bacteroidales bacterium | reverse complement strand
TTTTTATATTGAATGTAGACTCTAAAACTGCAAGCAAAGTAATGAAGAATCTTAGAGAGGATGAAATTGAAGCAATTACTTTGTCAATTGTTAATATGCAGAATATAAAGCCAACAGTAGTTAATTCGGTAATGAATGAATATTACCGAATAATGACCAATGATGCCTTTGTATTGGAGGGAGGCGTCGATTATGCTAATGAGCTGCTCGAGCAACTTAGCGACACGGTTGATGCCGCCAGGGTACGTAAAAAATTGAAATCGAGTTCCGATTCAAGTGTATTTGATGATTTTCAGCAAAGTAAAATCACACAGATCACAAATTTTCTGAAAAAAGAGCATCCCCAGGTGGTAGCGTTGATTTTTTCTCAAATGGAAGAGAAGAAGACAGCCGAAATTTTAGGCTATCTCGACGAGGATTTACAGGCTGAGATCATTTATCGTCTCTCTTCAATGGAGAAAATTTCATCCGAAGTTATTAATGAAATTGAAGAAGTAATAAAAGAGCAGATGGGGGGAATGTACGCTGGTGGCGAAAGAATAAAAAGTGGTACTAGCGCAGTTGCCAATATCCTTAATGAGGCGGATATCTCAGTCGAACGACATGTCCTAAGTGTTATTAAGGAACGGGATGAACAGATGGCCGATGATATTAAGCAACAAATGTTCCTCTTCGAAGATATTGTTCATTTCGACGATCGTACCGTACAAGTCATCATTAACGAAATGGAAAAAAGTGATCTCGTTATGGGACTTAAAGGTGTGGATGAAGGGGTCAGTAATAAGTTCCTGAGTAATATGTCGGAACGGGCAGCTGCTATGTTGCAGGAAGATATGGATGCTTTGGGTCCTGTTCCCCTTAAGGAAGTAAAACAAGCCCAGTCGCACATCATCCGAAAGATCAAACAACTTGAAGAGGAAGGGCAGATAACAACACGTAAAATGTCAGATGAAGAGATTGTTGAGTAGTTCTTATGAAGGATCAAAAAATACTGAACGGGGATCAAATTAGCTGGTACTTAGATGATGTAGCGAGACTTGATTATCGAATGGCGTTTGAAAATGAAGGAATCATAAATAATGATCATGATAAAGGCTCATCTGACTCTGAAGAGCAAATTGAGAAGGTGGATGTACGAGCTCTATTGAAGGAAAGAGATGAGAAGTGGAAGAAACGTTTAAAAAAAGTTAGCGAAGATTCATTTAAAAGAGGATTTAAAAAAGGGGAACAACAGGGAATTGAGAAGACACGAAAAGAAATGGATGAGAGGTTTGACAAATTAGAGTATATGTTTAATCAAGCCCATGAGGAATGGGTTAAGAGGCACGAAATACTAAACCCCGGAGTGCTTGACCTTGTCTTCGATATTGTAGATGCCATTGTGGATATACCAATAGAGCATACCAAAATGAAAGAATATCTCGAGAAGGAGCTGTCTGCTTTACTTCATAATTTAGATGAAGGTGTAAAGCCCGTATTAAATATCTGTGAAGATGATTATGAATTTGTAGCTAAGCTTGTAAAAAAGTATGCCCCAGAGATTACCGTTGATATTAGAAAAAGCAGCAATTGTAATCCCGGGGAGTTCGAATTAGATACTGAGAAAGAGACCGTCGTATATAAGTTCAAAGAAATGGTCGGTGATTTCAAAGAAGACTTAACACTCCCGACATGGAAATAAGTGCAGCCCCGGATTTATCAAACTATAGTGAACTAATAAAAAGTGAGTTGGAATACTTCAACAGGAAAAGTAAAAGGTATGGTAAGGTTTCTTCTATTGTGGGGACCATTATCGAGTGTACCGGATTGAAAGCTAGTGTTGGGGAAGTTTATGGCATCGAAACAATTATGAATGATGTTATCCCGGCCGAGGTAGTCGGGTTAAAAGATGGAAAAACCTTACTGATGCCCTACGACCGTATCAAAGGTATGCAAGCCGGTTGCCGGGTTCAATATCTGGGACAATCATTAACAATATCGGTTGGTCCTGAAATGTTGGGCCGCGTTGTGAATGCGAACGGTAATCCTATCGACCAAAAAGGGCCTATGCTTTGGGCCGACCAGCAACCTGTCCACAATGATCCTCCCTCTCCATTAGAACGTATACCCATTGATGAGATCATGAATACGGGCGTACGGGCCATAGATGCACTAAATACTATTGGTAAGGGGCAACGAGTAGGGCTTTTTGCCGGATCCGGAGTAGGGAAAAGTGTGCTTATGGGCATGATTGCCGGTAATTCCGATGCTGATATAAACGTGATTGCTCTCATAGGAGAGCGGGGACGTGAGGTTCAGGAGTTTGTCGACGATATACTCGATAACGATTTAATGGAGCGAACTATCGTCGTAGCTGAGACTTCCGACAAGTCTGCAATGAGTAGGATTAAAGCAGCCTTTTCGGCTACTTCTATTGCAGAATATTTCCGAAAGAGGGGAAAAAATGTCCTGCTTATGATGGATTCGGTGACACGTGTTGCTATGGCTCAACGTGAGGTTGGATTGGCTACCGGAGAACCGCCCACGACCAAAGGTTATACTCCCAGTGTATTTTCGATGCTGCCGAAATTTTTAGAGAGAGCAGGTAAAACAAGCAACGGAAGTATCACAGGAATTTATACTGTTTTGGTTGATAGTGATGATATGAATGAACCCATAGCAGATCCGGTAAGATCAATTCTTGATGGTCATATCGTACTTTCAAGGCGTTTAGCCCATAAAAATCATTATCCGGCTATTGATATACCGGAGAGTATTTCCCGCGTCATGCCTAAGATTGTTTCCAAAGAAAAGCGGGATTTGGCTGGAAATGTTCGTGATATGATTGCGACCTATCGCGAAGCCGAGAATTTGATAAATATTGGTGCCTATGTCAAAGGATCTAATCCCAATATTGACAAAGCCGTGGAAAAGCGGTCGGGATTGGAATCATTTTTGATACAAGATATGCATGAAAGGGATTTCTATGGAGACTTGTGGTCATCCCTTAAAGCGATCGTAGAATAAATAACAGTAATAAGTATGAAATTTGAATTTTCACTGGAATCGGTCTTAAAAGTTCGAAAACATGAAGAACAGCTACAAGAACAGAGACTTGCGGAGGAGCTATCCAGGAAAAAGGTACTTAACCGACAAAAAATAGAGTTAAGGAAGAAAATAAAAGCTTTGATCGAGGATGCTGATCAGGGCAATTTTGAAAACTTGCATAATTTAAAACGGCATAGGAGCTATGTCCAGGAGTATCACAAAAGGATATACCAGATAAATCAGAGTCTGGAAGTTATTGAAAATTCAGTGAAAACGGAACGTGATAAGCTTGCTTTGGTCCATAAGAAGCGAAAGATTATTGAAAAAGTGAAGGAGGAAGAGTATGAACTGTTCCTGGAAAAAGTTTCCAAACTAGAGCAGAAAGTTATGGATGAAATTGCAGGTCAGACATTTAGTCGATCGAAATGATGAAGTTTAATAAAAAG
>DASQZP010000536.1:0-2148 GCA_035638655.1 Bacteroidales bacterium | reverse complement strand
AAACCGAGCTCATTATTCTTACAAACCTACACAACCCGTCCGGTGCTCTGATTGAGGAACCCGTTCTTTGGCAGCTCATAGACCTCGCCGAAAAATACGCCTGCCATATTTTAATCGACGAGGTCTATCTTGAATTTTTATATCCGAATGGAGAACGGACTGCTGCCAAATACAGCGACCGCATTGTAACCACCCGAAGCCTGACCAAAGCTTTTGGACTGGACGACCTGCGCGTAGGTTGGATTATTGCCGATTCCATTGTTGCCGAACGAATTCGAAAATTGCAGGATCTTTTTATGACCTCAATGGCATCCCCAAGCGAACAACTGGGATTGCTCATGCTCCAAAAGGCTGATGAAATATTGAAGCAAAATTTAGCTCAACTGATGTATAACAGCCAATTAGTTGAAGATTTTATTAATGATCACCGCAGCCTCTCATGGGTAAAACCGCAATTCGGATCAGTTGGATTCGTAAAATATGCCGGGGGCAATGTTGATATGCTGGCTAGTTACCTGGCGGAGAAATATGATACGGTGATCGCACCGGGACATTTTTTCGGGGCACCGGAATACTTCCGTATCGGTTGGTCAATCCCTACCGAAAAACTCGAAAAAGGATTAGAAAATCTGGGAAAAGCTATTAATTAAGCATTCTAATCCGATCCCATACAATCGATTCCTTATTCTCTTGGCGGAGACAGATCGACTGCGGGGTTTTTTTTATGTTATGGTTTTCGTTTTATGCTTCATCAGACAGCATATTCTTTTAGTTCTTTGTATTTCTAATTCTCAGCGAATATAAACCAGTCTGCCCCCATAATTTGCTTAGGGCCAAATGGAATACGTTTAATCGTATTTGTATTATTGTTAAATAGAAAAAAGCCGATTTAGGGAATTCTTCTGTTACAGAAAGCAGTAGTAGTTCTCCATCATCGGACCATTCAACAGGTCGTACTTTTGATCGTAAGTCCTCTGATAAATTTACTTCAATTCCAGATACCAAGCCTTCAGACAGATCAAATAAATGCAGACCACTGGCAGCAAAAGCAATACTTCTTCCCTCCGGATGCCAGCTTATTGTTCCTATAAATACTTCTTCTGTTGTCAGTCGTTGTAAGTCCGACCCGTCCGTGTCCATTAAATACAGTTCCTGTCTAAAACGGGCGGAGTCCGCATCAATAAAGTCCCAGCTCGAGGTAAAGGCAATCCGCTGACCGTCCTGGCTCCAGGCCGGATCGCTGGAGGAAAACTCGTCATTGGTGAGCTGTTTGAGACCTGAACCATCCTCGCGCATCACAAAAATCTGGTAGGTACCGCTGTCATCTTTAGCCGAAAAGACAATGTTGCGAGGACCATCATCTCCGTTGTTCCCAAGTAGTCCACAAGCACTTAACACCAATTATACCAGTATCGCAGGTTTTCGCATCTCTTTTTTCTTTAGTTATTCTTTTTTCGCTCTTGTCTCTCTTTTACTCCCTTTGTCGAAACCTGCTTATTGATAAATCTATCATATAGTTCAAAAAAAGGCAGAAACGCAAGTTTTCCCGGTCAGCGTTAAAAAATAGCGCATGCATTTACAACCGCCAAATCTGATAAAAGCTTTGATTCCTAGCAGCACCTAAAAATCATGCGGACAGGCCAAGAAACCGGATAGAAAGGCTTTTATCCGGAGAATGTATAAATTTTAATTGTGTATCTTCTGTAAGTGATAGTCGCAATTCAGAATCAAAAATTCCAAGCTTAAACCTAAAAACAATAAGAGGGGACGCTTCTTACAGACAAGTTATGGAGATCAATCAAAATCACGTTTCACCGCCAGAAACACCACGTGATAGCTCACCGACACTTCCCCTTCCGATGAGGTGTCCCAATGGTCAATTAGCAGCTTTAGCTCTCGGGGCGTCAGCGACCGGCCCGACTGCTGTGTTGAAGCTCCCACCTGTTTGAGATGTCGAAAGAAATCCGCGGCACTCTCGTAGCTTTCTGTAATGGTATCTTCGTAATAATCGAGCTGCGCCGGTCCCAGCGACATCTTTACGACCATCTCCTCTACGTCGGGCAGATCGTTGCCTGTAAACGGCAGCCCCAACTCCTGGCATTTGGCACGCCACTGCGGAAAGCTTTCGTTTCCCGGAAATGAGGCTAA
>DASQZP010000535.1:0-5136 GCA_035638655.1 Bacteroidales bacterium | reverse complement strand
CTGGAAATCGGACAGGTCTCGGCACTGATTGATGAAATTAAACCTGCCGGCGAAATTGTGAGGGAAATAATGGAAGAGTTTGAGGCAGCTCGAAGGGAATTATACGGCTTATCCGGCGCGCCTGCCTGAACTGGCGTTTAGTCAGGCAGGCCTGCCTACCTGAGTAGTCAGGCAGGCATTTGTAATGCGTGCCCTCAAGTTTACTGGCGCGCATTTGTAATGCGTGCCCTGAAATCGAATTATTATAAAAACAATATCACATTCTTACTATGAAAGCCCATTATCTTTTATATCAATTTATTTTCAGGATTGTTACTTTGTTTTTGCTTTGTTTATTTATGGGTAATAAGGTTATGGCACAACGGCCTGATGCACCAGTGATTAAGTATGTGACAGTTGATCCTCAAACTGATTCAGTTACGATATACTGGCAAACTCATCCATCTCCGGATATTATACGTTATATTATTTATTATGGTACTGATCCGCACACAAGACCAGTAGTTGATTCAGTTAACGCACCTCTTATTTCATATACCGATTATTCTGGTCTGAGCAGGGTTCGGAGTATCTCCTATAGTGTTTCTGCTCGTAATTCATCTCAGCAACTGAGTCCTTTTTCTGTTTACCACAGTACAATGTTCCTAACTGCTTCCTTTGACTCCTGTGCTGCAACCGCCAATATTTCCTGGGCCCCTTACGTTGGCTGGGGTTCTGCATTATCCTCTTATAAACTATATGCTTCCAGAGGAGGGCGGCCATTTGAAGCCATTCAGAAACTGGCTCCTGCAGATACATTTTATCAGGAAGTGGTGGATACCGGAAACCGGCAGATCTGTTATTATGTAGAAGCCATTAACAGCTCGAAAGGGTATTCCTCCTTTTCCAACAGGGCCTGCATCAATACGCCGATGCAGGTGATCCCGACTTATATAGATGCCTCCGGGACCGTTGAGAACGGCAGTATTTCACTAAACTTTTCAATTGATCCGTCTTCAAAAATTACTGATTATTTACTGACGGAGTCGTCCGATCCGGGTGGACCTTTCGATTCACTTACCGTTTTCAATAATGTAACGGGGAATGAAATGCAATATACGGTTCCCGGCGCTGATCCTGCGCAGGTGCATTATTATCGGCTTACTGCATTGAATACCTGTGGGACCAGTCGCTTTTCCTCGAACCTGGCTACTAATATTGTACTGGAGGGAAGTAAAAACCATGACTTGATCAACCTTAACTGGTCACCTTATGATCAGTGGGCTGGTAGTGTTGACAATTATCAATTGTTTCGACAGATTCCCGGGGAAACACCGGTTGAAATAAACAGGACTTCCACCGGCCTTTCCTATGATGATAATCTGGGTACATTCAAACAAAATCTACTGACGGGCGAAGTTTGTTACTATGTGGTAGCCCATGAAACTAATAATCCGCGGGGAGTGAACAGCACAAGCCAGTCGATGTCGTGGTGCACTGTGCTTACTCCGGAGCTGAACATTGCAAATGCTTTTACACCCAATAATGACGGGAGAAATGATTTTTTTGGGCCCAATTTGTTGTTTATACCTGAAAAGTATCTGTTTATCGTATTCGACCGGTTTGGAAACAGGATATTTGAAACAACTGATCCATCGCGGTTTTGGGATGGATCAGTCAATGGTGGCAAAAAAGCCGGTGAGGGAGTTTACCGATATTATATACGTTTGTCAAATACCCAGGGAGTAACTATTGAACAAGATGGAAATGTAACAGTTTTATATCCCTGATAGCCCATTGGGACATTATGTACAGACACTATTTATTTTCTACTTCTTCTTCATTATAACCATAAATATACAGGGAATGATGCGAGGGTCTGAAATTGTTCAGTTCGCAGGCTGTTTTGATTATTTCCTGAATACGGGGATCACAAAATTCTATCACATCACCTGTTTTGATATCAATGAGGTGATCGTGCTGAATGCACTGGTACGCTTTCTCAAACTGGGCAATATTTTTTCCAAACTGATGTTTCACAACCAGGTTACAATCCAGTAACAACTCAATTGTATTATAAAGTGTGGCACGACTGACCCGGTAGTTTTTATTTTTCATGAAAATATACAGGGATTCAACATCAAAATGTCCTTCCCTGGAATAAATTTCATCTAAAATAGCATAACGTTCAGGAGTTTTTCTATGGCCTTTTTTTTCAAGGTATTCAGTAAATATCTTCTTTACAGTGTCTTTGGTTTCTTCGTGTACCATAACTTAGTCTAATTAAAAATAGTCAGACTAAATTATTAAAAAATTTTAATATTATGTACAAGAATGATATAATATTTTTTATTCTTCCTCAATGGTTTCCACCCTGTTCACCTGATCGACTCCCTTTATTTTGATAAGGTTTAAGATAAGGTTATTCAGATCAGCAGTATTATGAACATATAAATCGATGGTTCCGTCAAAAATACCGTCATGACTGGACAGGTTAATGGAACGCATGTTGACGGTAAGTTCTTTGGAAATAACAGTAGTAATGTTGTTATAGATTCCGAAACGGTCAATTCCTCTGAGGTTGATCCTGACCAGAAAAGAAAGTATTTTATGGGTGGTCCATTTTGCCGGTACGATGAGGTCGCCATGACTGCTCATCAGCTTAATGGCTACAGGACATTTGGTTTTATGAATAATAACGGGTTCTCCCGGATTTTTGTATCCTATTACATCATCGCCGGGAATAGGGTTGCAGCAACGTGCAATCTGATATTCTTCATCGGGTGTATCAATGTTTTCCCGCAAAATAAACGGAACACTTTTTTTGAAACCTGGTTTGATTGCAGGTTTTAAAGCAGTAGTTGATTTGCTTTTTGATGAAGATTTGGAAAACTGTAAACCCCAGTAACGGATCCATTTATTTTTTGTGTTTTTTTTGAGAACCTTTTTGAGGTTATCCAGTGAAATGATCTCGCTGCCGATTTTACTATAAAGCTCATCTTTCGACACCACTTCATAGGCCGGGAGCAGCTTTTTAAAGATCCGGCTGCTCGGGTGCAGATTCAGTTCTCCCAGCTTTTCCTCAAGAATGGCTTTCCCTTTTTCTATACGGTTTTTTGTTTCAGCTTTCAGGGCTGTTTTGATGCTTGATTTGGCTTTGGCTGTGATGACATAATCCAGCCATTCCCGCTGGGGTTTTTGTTTATCGGAGGTAATAATTTCAACCTGATCGCCACTGGAGAGTTTATAATTAAGTGGAACAAGCTTGTGGTTTACCTTGGCGCCAATTGCCTTGTTGCCAACCTGTGAGTGAATATCGAAGGCAAAGTCAAGTGTGGTTGCGTTTTTCGGAAGTGTCTTGATGTGTCCTTTCGGGGTGAAGACAAGGATCTCAGAAGAGAAAAGATTGAGCTTGAAATCATCCAGAAATTCAAGTGCATTGGACTGTGGACTTGAAAGCATCTCGCGGATATTTCTGATCCAGCGGTCAATTTCACTTTCATGACTGGTGTCTGATTTATATTTCCAGTGGGCAGCAAAACCTCTTTCAGCTATTTCATCCATCCTGCGTGTGCGGATTTGCACTTCCACCCATCTTCCGTTGGGGCCCATGACAGTTGCATGAAGGGCTTCATATCCGTTGGCTTTTGGAGTACTCACCCAGTCGCGGATGCGATCGGGTTTGGGCATGTAAATATCTGTGATCAGTGAATAGATATTCCAGCATTGCGTTTTTTCCGGGATGTCGGGAACGGCAGTGAAAACAATCCGGATGGCAAACAAATCATAGATCTCTTCAAAAGAGATATTTTTGGTCTGCATTTTATTCCAGATCGAATAAATTGATTTTGGACGCCCGCTGATATCAAAATCAATATTATAGCTTTCCAGTTTTTCAATGATCGGGAGTGAAAATTTATTAATAAAAAGCTGCCTGCGCTTCTCATCCTCTTTTATTTTTTGCGAAATTTCCTTATAAATCTCCGGATACCTGTATTTGAGACTCAGATCTTCCAGCTCTGTCTTTATGGCATAAAGACCAAGGCGATGTGCCAGCGGGGCATACAGATAGATGGTTTCACCAGAAATTTTAATTCTTTTATTTTCCGGCATGGAGTCCAGTGTGCGCATATTGTGCAGCCGGTCAGCCAGTTTTATTAAGATTACCCTTACATCATCGGAAAGTGTAAGCAGCATTTTACGGAAATTCTCAGCCTGAAGCGAAGACTTCTGGTCGAAAACTTCTGCGATTTTGGTCAACCCGTCAATGATAGAGGCGATTTTCGGGCCAAACATGTTTTCGATGTCTTCCAGGGTGTATTCGGTATCTTCAACCACATCATGCAGCAGCGAACAGGCCATTGACTTTGGGCCCAGCCCTATTTCCCTGGAAACAATTCGTGCTACTTCAATCGGATGGAGAATATATGGCTCGCCAGATTTACGACGGGTGTTCTGATGGGCATCCTTAGCCAGTTTGAAAGCTTTTTCCAACAAATCCCGACCTTTCAGATCATTGCACTGGGTACATTCCTTCAGCAGCAGATCGAATCGATCCCGGATTAGTTTATCTTCATCTGTTGTTACTACAGCCATATAATTCCGTGTGATTGTTTAACCGATGAAATGTTTTTTTATTTCCAGCTGGTGATTTTAATTGAAAACTGTCAACCGGAGGCAACCGTCCTGTATTTTCAATTTCGTTCAGGAAAGAAAAATCCAGTAAATAATTAAGTTACTGTTACAAAATTAATGAAATTTAGCAGAAAATAATTCTCAATCTGCAAAATTAATTGGGCAATTAACAGCAAAATAGTCTGATCTTTGGCCGTTGGGTTTTTTCCCCGGACGATCTGAAGGATGTGTTGTTTCTTTGAAAATTATTTCTTTAAAATCTTACTGAAGCATAAAATGGTACGTAATGGTCCCTTTCTGATAGGCAGGAGCGTCGGGTTTGGTGTCGAACCGTGCCCGAAGGGCGGCTTTTTTAGCAGCATTCAGCAGGTTCTCATCCAGTGTGGTTGATCCCCTCACTCCGGCAACAGCATTGGTTACATTCCCCAGCCTGTCAACAGTAACTTCGACCACTACCTTACCTTCAACCTGATAATTGTAATCAGGCTTGGGCAACAACAAAGGATTACGTCCGGCAAGGCT
>DASQZP010000534.1:0-2766 GCA_035638655.1 Bacteroidales bacterium | reverse complement strand
TCCGGCCGGAACAATAAAGTGCACATGTGGATGAAACCGAAGGTTTTGTCCACTGGTGTGCAGGATTCCCGTGGCCCCTACTTGACCACCGATCCACCTGGGATCTTCGCCAAAATCCTTCAGTACAGACCATGCGCTTTGGAATAACAACGAGTACATCTGCGCTTGATTCTCCAGGAACAGCTTGTTAAGCTTATCGGGCACGGTAAAGACCACATGAAAATATTTTACCGGCAACAGATCAGCCTCACGGGCTATCACCCATTTTTCCTTGTCGATGGCCCCACACTGTGGACAATGTCTGTTTCTGCAACTATTATGTGCAATGCGAATCTCTCCACAACCCTCACAGGCTTCAACATGACCGCCCATATATGAGGTCCGGCACTTTTGAAGGGCATCTAATGCCCTGAGCTTATAGGCCGGGAGTTTTCGCTGTGCAGTTAATACCGGAAGAAAGTTCCCGATAACCCGGGCCATGCCTTTGCTAGCGCTTTCCATTGAGACGTTTGGCAGGATATAAATTATCAAGGCAGCCAGTAATATTGCTCACTTTCAAGCGTGCAATATTCAGGTATACCAGCGTAGCGCTCAGCAAAGCATGGCCCATGGCTTCCTTCACACTTACAATATTGTTACCTGCTTCTAACTGATGTGTGGCAAAGGTGTGCCGAAAGGTATGCATGCATACTTTTTTTTGGATACCTGCCCGTGTAACGGCCTCCTTCAAGCGAATGCGTATGTAAGTTTTACTCAACGGAATACCTTTTCGTTGCGGGGGATTAAAAAGAAAATCTTTTGGACGGTTAACCATCAGATGTTTTTGAATGCCCCTCACCAGATGATTGGATATATCCACATAGCGATCTTTCTTGAACTTTGATTGGCGAATATGTACTTGTTTACGCTGCAGATCCACATCGCTGATTCGTACGTTAACCAGTTCACTGATGCGCATACCTGTATCATAGGCCATGGCATAAAGCACACGTTCCCACAGTTGCCTGGGTGCCTTTAGCAAACGTTTAACTTCTTCTTGTGAGAGCACCACAGGAAGTGCTTTGGAATGAGGGATAGAAGGCAAAACAATATGTTTTGCATCTAAACCGTGAAGCATGTAGAGTTTACGTAAACCATAAACCAGATGCTTAAACTCACTCTGACTACTGGTAGTCTTGCCTGTCTGCATTAGATGGTATAAGTACTCTTCGAGTTCAACCGGTTCTAATCCAAGGGGAGACTTGTTACAATGAAGGGCCAGTTTAGCCATTTGACGGAGATAGTTCTCGTGAGTTGATTGAGACTTCCCGTTAATTACCAGGGTGCGAAGAAAGTGCTCACCCATTTCCTGAAAACCTACAACCTGTTTGCATGCTTGCTGATAAATTGTTACTTTGCTCATGTTATTTAAATTTTGATTTACATGAGCATAAGGAAATTTTTCCGAAATGCCTCAGGCTACCTCCCGAAAGGGAGGTTTAGTTCAACAATCAGAATAGACAACACCACAATGGAAGTCAATGCATACGTCCGGAACCGGTAGCTCCTGAGCGTTGTTTTCCTGACTAAATGAGCAAAGTGGTTAAAAAGTAAAAACAGATCAAACAGCAGGATCAGTAAAAATACATAGAGATAGAAAGGGAGAAGGTAATCTGCAATTATCCTCAGTAGATAACCAAAATTATCTGGACCGGAATGTGCAAAAGGTTGAGATAACGGATAGATTATGGCCAGCAATATATATATTATTGTATACCTGAGCCGGTACTCTTTACTGATAAACAGGTTCCTGATACGAAAGAACAGGTAGATATTGGGAAGCAGATAGGTCAGCGTGATAATCAAATGAAACATCAATTAAAGTTTAAAGTTTGTCCTGTTGAAGATAAAAGAAATTTTTTGATGAGATATTATATAATAACCATAATAAATTCGATATTTTTTCCATATCAATTAGAAAGATATTATTTTAACAGCACAGAACTGATATAACTATTATCCTATGAAAAGAATAATTTACAATTCATTCCTCTTGTTGATATCAACTTTGTTAACAATGCAACTTGTAACAGCACAATATAAAATGGATCCGAAGATGGACTGGTGGTACCACGACCGGTTCGGGATGTTCATTCATTTTGGCTCCTACTCTTACCTCGGTCATGGTGAATGGGCTTTCAGCACTGAGAACTGGAAAAAAGCTGATTACCAGCAGCAGGTATCAGCCCATTTCAATCCGGTGGATTTTAATGCTGGCCGGATCGCCAGGCTAGCCAAAGATGCCGGCATGAAGTACGTTGTGATCACTGCCAAACATCATGAAGGATTCAGCATGTGGGACACACATGTGAAGAGTTTTAAAGATGTTGGCGGAACAAAAATGTACGACCTGCCTGGTTTTACCCCTTTTAAGAAACGGGATATCCTGATGGAACTAAAAGATTCGTGCGAGGCTGAAGGTCTTAAGTTCTGTTTGTATTATTCCATCCTGGACTGGAACCATTCTTCTCAGCAGATCTATCATGGCAAAGACTGGTATACATTTTCCACCATGGCTTCCGATTCGGCCAAAGCAGCTTATGTACGAGATATGAAGGCACAGCTTAAAGAACTTGTGGAAAGGTACCATCCGGCAGTATTGTGGTTTGACGGTGACTGGACCTATAATGTCGGCAAACCCTCCCCTACACGCTGGTGGACCAAAACCGACGGAGCTGATCTGTATAATTATGTAATTAGCCTGGATCCGGATATTATTGTCAATGA
>DASQZP010000533.1:0-2392 GCA_035638655.1 Bacteroidales bacterium | reverse complement strand
GATGAATACCATTCCTTCAGCTCAAACGTAGACCAGTTTTTCGGCGGCGCGGCAGCTACGGTCGGGGGCTTGGTGGGGCTATTGAAGAAGTGAGTGTTAGTTCTTCCAGACTTTAGCATTGACCTTTATTTTATCTCCTCCGACATCGAACGAAGAAATAATATTATACTTGTTCAGTTTTCTTACCAATTCAAGGTTATACTCTTTTTTTCTCAGCTTTGGGCGTTTTTGGCTTTTAACCATCCAGGAGTGTGGATAAGAAAGAGATAAAATTAGTTGCCTCTTTTGATTTCTGTTATAGGAGTCAAGCTGTGAAGTTATAAGCTTTATTTTTTGAGGCTTTGATTTGCTTTCGTCAATTAGTCGTTTGCATTCTCGGTATGATATCTGGTAAGGCTGATTAGCAAGTAATGTTTCAATGAATAAATCTGCCAGCTCAGGATCTAATGTTAATTGAGAGATATCGAAGAAGGATTCAAAAACTTCTAATTTATTTGAATCCTTAATTTCTGATTCATTTAGGATAGATTTTAAATCTTCCTCATTTACATTGAATTCTTCTATCCTATCTAGAAATGAATCGATATTATTTACGATTAATTGAATATGATATGGGCTGAATTTTTCTTTCAGACGATTATAATTTGGAACCGTCAAGTTTAATATCTCGCTCTTAACCAAGCCTTGAACCTTGTTATCACTTAATTCAACCAAGTTAAGATCATCATATTTGATAGGGATACTCTTTAGGATAGCTTTGAAGCTTTTCTCTTTGAGACCTGCTGCTAATATAATATCTCTTACAAATGTTCTGATAACATCTCCAGAAGCATCGGCTGTATCGATACTTGTTTTAGCTAAAGAGTTATAATTTTGTTTAGCATTTAAAAATGTGATTAATGGTTCGTTAATCTTTTCAAAATGGGAATAATATTTCACCAAATTCTTCCAAGAAGCTTCAACTTTTAATTCTGATAATAAATCTTCCCACAGTTCAGAACTTACACTTTTGATATTCGTTATGCGGGGAGTCTGTTTGTTTATTAATTGATTTTTAGTTTCTAAAGATAATTCTTCATTGTTAAGTAGTTCAGTAAAGAAACTTTCCTCTTCATTTAGCTTTTTATCACCTTTCAATAATATGTTGTCGACATAACTGACAATATTGTTTTCGATGTATGAAATTAATTCGCCGCATTCCGATTTTTTTATTGCTGAATAATTAGCGGATTCTAGTTGTTTAACTAATCCCTCAGAATCGCTCTTTTTCTCAATGATGAGCGAGATCATATCGTTATTTATCTGATATAAGTCATTCTCATAGATATAATTAAAAAGCTGAGATTCATTTTCAGGTAATGTTAAATGTTTGAATTTAACAGAGAGCTTGTTAAGCACTTCTTGAATCCTATCTAACTGCTCAGCTCCTTCATAAGCTTCAATAAAGTCACCTTGCTGAGAAATGAAAATTCTTAAATAATCATCTGAAACCTCATTTATCTTTAAAATATCCTCTACATTGCTATACCGTAGTATTAAGTCTAGATATTTTTCTTTTCTTTCATCCGAACTTTCAGAAGTAGTATCTAAATAAAGCCAGATCTCAATCCATTTCTGAGTTAAGTGCCTAATAAAATTTGGGGTGTTTTCTGGTTTATTCTCAGTAAATCCGTCAACAAAGTCGACAGATTTATTTTCTTCATCTGATAGTTGATTGAAAATAATATCCAACTGTGTTTGATAGGAACGATTATTTTCTAGTAGATAATCTACTAAATCGTGGTTTAACACTTCTTTCTGGCTGAGCTCTCTGGGGCGTAAACGTTTGAGTATTTCGTTAAGATTAACTAGCTCGTAATCAAATGGTGAACTTGTTTGGCTCTTAACATTTTGAAGGAACTTTTTGTCGCTTATCTTTAAAGAGCCTTCGTAGAAAAATGAGATATAATCTTCATATTGCTCGTCGATATATCCATTTCTCAATAGTAATACCAAGAAATTGTTTTCGGAAAGTTCCTTTCCTAACACCTTTTCTTTAGGATTATCTTGCAAAAGTTCTTCTAGTGATTTTGATTCAATTTCATCTCTTTTTTTCTTTAGTTTTTCCTTTTGCTCTTTAAGTCGCTCTATTACATTACTATTTTTCTTCTCAATGATTGCTTCTCGTTCATCGTAGGTCAAATCTGTATCAACTTTTTCTTCAATTTGTTCAAAAGCTATTCTAGTATTTCGATTGCCACCTGACCAATAGTGTATATCATTTGAGTTTTTAAAATTTTCAAATGCTTGATCATTTTCCACAAATTTTTCAAATGATATTTTTGAACCGTTGAAAATAAAACCTTCAACTGAATATCTATTGCCAGCCATTCGTTTTAAAAACTCAACCACA
>DASQZP010000532.1:0-2770 GCA_035638655.1 Bacteroidales bacterium | reverse complement strand
CGGAGGGCTCACTACCTCTGAGATTTCCATGCTTTTTGTACGGGACCCGGCGCTTCGCGCCGACCCTATGATTCTGGATGAGGTGACCATAGCGAGGAGGTCCCACCCGTTCCCATTCCGAACACGGCCGTTAAGCTCCTCTGCGCCGATGGTACTGCATCGCGGTAGAGTAGGTCATTGCCTCATCCCTTTTTTTCCTCAAGGCTGGTGGTTATTCCATTCAGCCTTTTTTTATTCAGTTACCCTCAGGTGGGTACCTGATTAATCGGTGAGAATGTTATTATAAGCTTAAATTAAATTGACTTCATCCTGAATTAATGTACTTCCTGCCATCAAACTGAGTACATTACATTTACTGGCGATAATTTTAACGCGTTTCACCTGTTCTTCGTCAAATATGGCTTTAAACGTTATTATTATTTTTATCGCCATAATCCTTTTTTCATACTTATAATAGTTGGATTTCAGTTTTAAAATATAAGATATACAATAAGGTAAGATTTAAGCAGAAAATGAATTCTACTTATCTTTTAGCATATTTTATGGGTGAATTTAAAGAGGAAAAAAGAGAAGATAGACGAGTAAAGTAAAGATTATTCAGTTGGAGATGATTAGGTTGGCTTGGTTTCATAATATGAAGCCATTGAACCATTCCCGAATGGTCTATAACAGTACAAACAGGATTATAGGTTTTCAATGGTATACTTACAAAATGAGTTTTGATATTTAAATATTTCCAAGCAAAATGAGCTCCCATACTTTGCTTAAGTGTCGAGTCTGTACCTTGATAATACGCAATTACTCGTCCCGGATATTTTTTATTTAATTGGTTAAGATTAGTGATCATATTGTTCAGACATATAGGGCAACCTACATCGGTTAAACCAGCAATGATTTCTAAATGTTTGGGATTGGGTAAAGATTGGTTTATATAAATCAAAGTGGGTGTATTGCTTAAACCAGGATCTTTACTAACAACATTATATTTAAACCTGTTTATTAATTAAAATTCCCGATGATTGCGATATATAATCAATGCATTACTAATGATTAGGATTATGATGATTAATGCAAACCATGTAATTTTTTTAAATGTAATTTCATTTAATTAAAATATTATACTTATAAATAGTGGGACGAGTTCCTTTGTTGGATATAACCTTATCTTTGGGAATTGATAAGAAAAACAGGGAGTGTTGGTTTTCCGTCAGGCCCAGTGTCGCAATCGGCGCATTTAGCCTGAACGAACCGATCATTTTTTTTTCTTTAAGATCGTACTCATAGAGATAATCCTGGTGATAACGGTGATTTTCTCCATTTCCATAACAAGCAATAAGTATCCGGTTCGGGCTGCCGGGAATCGAAATAATCTCAGAATCCATTATATTAACGCGTTTTGGAGAAAGCTGTCTTTTAATCGTACTGCTATTTGTGTGAACCACACTATTATGAAATGATGTAATTTCAGATTTTTCAAATTTTATTTTCCCAACGTAGGAATTATTTTTGATGTCATACATATAAATATAAGGACGGTAACGGGTTAAAATGAGAGCCTTGTCTCCTGATACCGTACAGGTTCCCAACCGCAGAAAAGGATTATTATTAAATTCTTTTTTGAAGTTAAGTCGTGATGAGGTAAATGTGGTGTATTTCATAGTTTGGGGATCGAAAAGCAGTAAAGGAGAATCCGGAGCAATCGTTGTGGTTATTAACAACTTATTTCTCCATGGCCAAATCCTTGTGGGAGTTTGATGAAAGGGCAAAAGGATATCGTTCTTGTAATGTAAGGAATCCAGATTATACACGATTAATCGCCGCTGGTCGGAATCCAGCAGATACAGATTGTCGTTTCTTGTAAGGGCCGTCCAATAAACCTCAATATATTCATGTGGGCCCCGTCCCTTCTTCAAGGAAAAAGTTCGGATCAATTTATTTTGCTTTAAATCATAGACAAAAACAATATTATCATTAAGTTCAAGCCATGTGAGATAATGGTTATTGGCCGTCAGATGTCCGTATTGATATCCCTTTTTTAATGTTACCCCCTGGAGCGCTCCCATTTTTTTTAAATATACATTATTTGATTGGGCGAAAACGAATTGTGGTATCAATATACTGACAATGAAAATCGCTTTGACTGAGGTTATTAATAATGTACGTTTCATCATTTACTTTATTCTGTCTAATATGAAGGAGGGAGAATATTAATTTCTTCAAAAGACTTTTAGTTAAATAAGCAATCTAAATAGTACTAAAAGAAATGCTCTATTCCTCCTCCGTTATCATTATTAAGCGGTCACAGTTATTAGTTGCCCGATATCTAGTTTCCATATGGTTACTCCACCGGATGTATACCAAGAAGCACCACATGCTCCGTCCCCGGTACAACCCAATCCACAGGCATCTTGAGGTGTGATAACAGACGATTGCACAGTATTAGCCTCTAATGGAGTTGTAAATGCAACATTGATATTAAATCCTACAATTGCTAAAAGGCAAACTGCTAATATATACTTTAAAAGTTTGTTATATCCGTTTTTAAACTTATAACCAATCAACTTTTTCATGATAGCTCCTTATATAATATTATATTATGTGCCTTATTATTTTGGTGTTATGAACATATGCTACATAACACTTTTAGATAAGGAAAGTCAACGGGTAGAGCAGGGGGGGGGTATTTTACAATATTTTACATTATTATGTTTAATATTGTAATATGTATTTTGATTAAATCATCTTAATTTCATCCTGAATTAAGGTACTT
>DASQZP010000531.1:0-2004 GCA_035638655.1 Bacteroidales bacterium | reverse complement strand
AAGCTATTTTTATGGCGCTGTTTAACATTTAAACAGGATAGTGTAATCCAGGCAGGCAACTTACTCAGGTTTCTGTTTATACTGATGTTTTCCCTGTATTTGTCAGCATCAGTATCCGGGCAAAAAACGAGTACGCATTTTCAGCATTATACAACTCAGGATGGCCTTTTGCAAAATATGGTCGACTGTATATTTCAGGATAGCAGGGGATATATGTGGTTTGGTACCTGGAACGGACTCTGCCGTTTTGATGGTTACACCTTCCTTGGATTCAAAGAAGAAAATAGTTCAATCGGAAAACTATCTAATAATTTTGTACATTCTATTTGCGAGGATACTGAAGGTAACCTTTGGATTGGAACGGATGACGGCCTGAATGTTTACGTTTATGATGAAGATCGCTTTCTCCATTATAACGTTAATTCAAAAATACATTCCCTTAATTCAGGCCGGGTTCTTAGTGTAATCACTTCAAAACATGGTGAAATATGGGCAGGTACTGATAAGGGCGCCTACGAATTGCTGCTTGGAGGGAATAGCAAACAGCTCGATTCAGTTATATATTACCCGCTTGATGAAGGCCAGGATAGTGCTGAGATTATTGTTAACAGTATTCTTGAAGACCAGAAAAATAATGTCTGGCTGGGAACTAATAACGGATTATTCAGTATTGATCATAAAACGGGAAATGTTAATGTACTTAGACATATAACAGGAGAAGAGAACTCCCTGCTGCAAAATGTAATTCAGAGCTTGTTTGAGGATCCGGATGGTAATATATGGATCGGAACAGAATTTGGAATTTCCAGGTATGATCCGGATAACAACACATTTAAAAATTACCAGCATACCATTAATGATCCCAATTCCCTGGTGCATAATTTTATAATGAGCATTACCAGGGATCGTAACGGGAACCTGATTATTGGGACCCTTGGGGGGATAAGTATTTATAATCCCGTAAATGATGATTTTATTAACTATACACATAAGCTTAACTCAAACAGTGGTCTGAACAATGATTTTATTAATTGTGTATATGCTGATAAAGAGGGTAATACATGGATCGGTACTGAAAGAGGCGGAGTTAACAAATTTAACAGTGCTCATATCTCCTTTGAATATTATGAAAATGAGCCCGGGAACAAAAACAGTTTAAGTCACAATACTATCAATTCTGTTTTGGAAGATGCTAACTATCTTTGGATTGGCACAGCGGGTGGTGGGCTGAATCGTTATAATAAGAAAAGTCACAGGTTTAAGATATACAAATATAATTCAGCAGATCCTAATTCTTTGTCAGGTGATTTTATTACCTCTTTAATTCGTGATAAATATGGCCGACTATGGGTGGGCACCTGGGGTACAGGATTGAATTTGCTGGTGAATGAAGGGAGTGCCAATGAGAAATTTAAACATTTTAACCCGGATCCTGCTGATCCGGCCAGCCTGGTTGATGCATACATAGCCACAATAATTCAGGACAAATCAGGTGATTTGTGGATTGGGACGGGAGGAGGTCTCAACCAATATTCAATGAAGAAAGGAGAATTTACTACTTGTGATGCGCATATCGAAAATCATGAGCTCAGGCAAATTGGTTGCCTTGCTTTTGATGCGGATTCAAATTTATGGATTGGTACACGTAACGGACTTTTTGAAATGCCATCCCTTGCCGGACATCCCGGGAGAATCCGGACCAACAATTACAAAATAAATTATTACCAGCATAATCCCTCAGACAAAAACAGTTTAAGTGGTAACTATGTTATTTCACTGCTGAAAGACAGAAAAAGCAATATTTGGATTGGAACCTACGGTTTTGGCCTGAACAAGCTGGTTAAATCTGACAATGATATTTCGTTTATTCATTATGATCAGAAAAACGGCCTTTCTAATAATATTGTTTACAGCATTCTGGAAGATAAAAATGGGTATTTGTGGCTGACCACTGATCATGGCTTGTCCCGGTTTCAGCGTGACAGTGAAAGTTTTAGGAATTTT
>DASQZP010000530.1:0-2266 GCA_035638655.1 Bacteroidales bacterium | reverse complement strand
TTCAGCGTACAATTCAAATTTATGAAGAACTACTCGTGTTGAAAGACGATGTACGCTCAACCGGATTGGCAGGCAGGGAGAGTAATAAGACAAAAGTTTCTCTTTCAGAAGAGATTGAAAAAAGCATCAGAAAAATACAGGGAGATCCCTCATTTACTGAAACGGGTGCGCCGACAGGTTCAGCCATAAATGAAACAACAGACCAATCCGTGAACAAGGAAAAAGAGGAAGAGAAGACAAATGAGCGCATTGAAAGTCAGGACAAAGTAAGTGAGGAAGAGAAAGAAGAGGTTAAACGCAAAGTGAAAAGCTCAAAAAATGAATCAGCCCCTCTGGGAGAAAAACTGATTCATTCAAAAACATTTATAAATGAATCACTGGCCAAAAGTCAGGAAAAGAAAGATCTTGCCTCAGTATTACAATCTAAGCCACTAAAAAATATCGAATCGGCCATCGGACTTAATGACAAATTTCTGTTTGTAAGAGAGCTATTTAAAGGAGATGCTGAATTGTACACCAAGACTATAGCACGGCTAAATGCAGCTTCAGATTTTAATGATGCATATAATTTTATAAATAATAATTTTAACTGGGACATGGACAGCTATCCTGTTCAGAAACTCCTGGAACTGGTAAGACGAAAACTTATAACGCATAAATGAGTAAACTGGTTTTAGTGCCAACGCCTGTTGGCAATCTCGAGGATATTACTTTCAGAGCATTGCGCATCTTAAAGGAGGCAGATCTGATTCTGGCAGAAGACACAAGAAAAACAAAAAATCTGCTTAAACATTTCGAGATTGATAATAAAATCTTTTCTCATCACAAATTCAATGAACACAAAACAGTTGATCATATTGTGTCTATGCTGCAATCAGGGAAGTTGATAGCATTGGTTACTGACGCAGGCACACCAGGTATTTCCGATCCCGGATTTTTACTTGTAAGGGCCAGCATTAAGGCATCTGTAGATGTTGAATGTTTGCCCGGAGCAACAGCCATGATCCCGGCTTTGGTAGATTCAGGGTTGCCGTGTGACCGATTTTGCTTCGAGGGTTTCCTGCCGCAAAAAAAAGGACGGCAAAAACGACTTCAGGAATTATCATCCGAAACACGAACCATGGTGTTTTATGAAAGCCCCTACAGAATTGTTAAAACCCTTCAACAATTTGCCAATTTTTTTGATAAAGACCGGCAGGCTTCTGTATCCCGAGAAATATCAAAGATATATGAAGAAACCGTGCGGGATACGCTTGAAAATCTTATTGAACATTTTGAACAAAATCCGCCAAAAGGTGAGTTTGTGATTGTGGTTGAAGGTAAAAACTAAGGTCGCTATTCCGCAAACCTAAATTCCAATTCTCTTTAAGGCAATTCTCACCATATTTATATTGCAGAACTAAGATTAATTTCTCCTGTAATCTTTTATTGTTCGCATCCGTACACTTTATGTTACGAATTCGGTCACTTCTTCTTTTTATAAAACCTAAAATATATTCATATTATTTTGATTTATTGCTTTTTACAGAGTTTGGCATAAAAACTGATAAAAAGTAGCCAAACGAAACCAACAAAAACATAAACTAATAAATAGGAGATTTTATCATGAAAACGCTAAAAACCTTAATCACTTTGATGTCAGCCTTACTAATAAGCTTTCTTACCCCGGGTTGTTTCGCACAAAAATCAATAAACCTGTCATTTGAATACAGACTTGAACAAGCCCGCAACCTGATGGTCAGCATCACAAATCCTGAAGAAGGAATGATAGCAATATATCTGAGTCCCTCTACATCAGAAGCCGACATGGCTGTGGAAGAAGACGCACTGAGCCTGGAAGACTGGATGACCAATACTGCGGCCTTCACTGGTGAAATAAAAGACAACTACAGTGCAGCATTTGATGAAGCAATTGAAGAAGACATGGAACTTGAAGATTGGATGACCAGAAGTTTTGAGATTACAGCCACTCTCGAATCAGCCCTTGAACCGGCAACCGAGGAGAAACTTAAGCTGGAAAACTGGATGTGTAATCCATCATACTGGAAAAATTAAATTCTTGAAATTAACGTCTCCTATTTTTCAGGAATTATACTACAATAAAGAACCGCTGTTATCACATCAGCGGTTTTTTATTTTCTTAATTAGTGTCTGCCCATAATATCCGATAACTTCGTTATTGAAAAATTTTTAATTCCTCATAGGCATAAGGCGCTTATGCGACAACTTTTACCAACATGTTGTTCAAATTATACATCGGCTACTT
>DASQZP010000529.1:0-3469 GCA_035638655.1 Bacteroidales bacterium | reverse complement strand
TGCCGGCGGGGGTGATATCAATTTCTCCAAATTTATCAATACCGACAAATTAAATAATGTCTATATCACGGGATTATTCAGAGGAAGGGCCTTTTTTCAGGACATAATTATTGACAGCGGCAGCAGAAGGTACGATTACTTTACCGCGAAGTATAATAATGATGGTGAGTTGCTGTGGGTAAGAACCAAATAAGTTAATATGGCATAGAATACTTCACGAAAACATAACATGGCTGGTTATTGAGGCCGCCTGGCCATTCAAAATAAGCAAATATTTGGTGTTTTACAGGATAATCTTTTAATCTCCCTGAGTTTCAGGTTTTAATTATTATGTTTGTTAAACTGACTGTTCAGGTATACCGGAATTATTTCAATGTCATGATATTTTAGCAGATCCCTTGTAGCTGTATAGTCTTGTGTAAAACCAAGAATAAATCCGCCGCCTCCTGATCCGCACAACTTAAGATGAAATTGTTTGCTGTCTGTTCCAATTTTCCAGATGTCGCCGTATCCTTTCGGAATCATTTCATGAAAATGCTGATATTGAAGCTGAACAAGCTCCCCCAGCGAATGAAAGAACTCTTCCTGATCTCCTTTGATAATTTCCCTGATACATTTGTTGTTTAATGGAATGTATTCCTTAGTGATCATATTTTTGTAAAGTGGTTGTTCACATTTTTCCAAAAACATTTCAACATATGGCCCTGTTTTGCTTGGTTTATGGGTATTGATAAGAAAAATACCGCCTTTTCCATTTTCACCGTTGCCCGGAATGCCGACTGTTTCGATATGATTCTTTCCTGAAATAAGTAAAGGGTAATGAATATAGCAGTTTAGCGGATCCAGTCCTGAGCTGGTGCCATGGAAGTATGATTCCATTTCTGAAAAAATATTCCTCAGCTTCAGGATTTTTTCAGCATTCATAGACTGTGCTGGTGTAATTCGTTTTATAGCATATCTGTTGTATATCGCAGCCACAAGGGCTCCGGAACTGCCCAGGCCATAACTTTGTGGTATCGATGATTCCAGGTACATTCCCTTTTTAATATCTTCTTCAAGTAATGAAAAATCAAATTGCAATGATTCATCATTTTTTTCGGACAATGATTTAAGAAAGTTGCTGTATATCTTCAATTGCTGGTTTGATTCAGTGGCAAAGTTGTAATCAGTGTATTTATCATTGCTAATGAAACTTAATTCGGCTGAATAATGTGTATAAGGAATCGTCAGTGCCATCGAGTTGAAGATAACACTGTACTCTCCAAACAACATAATCTTTGCGTAGTATAATTCTGATTTTTTCATTTTGTTTTTTTAATTAACTCAGCCGGTCCTTCTCCGATCCGGTCATTAATCCAGTGCTGATTTTCACATAAATCAGCCAGTTCGGTTTTTATAAAGCGTTGAATTTTTTCTTTGTCTTTGTCGAAGTATAGCAAGTGAATATTGGGCCCTGCATCAATTGTAAAAAATACATTGCAATTTTCTTTTTCCCTGAATAGCCTTATTTTCCTTATGATTTCAAGTGAGTTTGGTCTAAGCAATACATATCCTGGTATAGAGCTGAGCATCATGGCATGCAAACTCAGTGCTTCGTTTTCCACAATTTGTATAAATGAATGTATATCCCCCGCTGCAAGGGCTTTTATAAGATCGACAAAATTTCTGTTTGCCTGATCAAACCTGGAAGAGGCAAAAGGGTGACCATTCATGAGTTTATGTCCGGTACTGCTGGAAACCTGCTTGGCTCCGGATTCAATAATTAAAATACTGTCATTCAGAGTCCAGAAATCCGGATGAATTGTATTTTCCTGCAGGTGTAATGAATATTCATCAGTAGAACCTTCCAGCGAAGGATGTGCTCCCCAGGTATTAAATCCGCCAAAGATTGAGCGACAGGCACTTCCTGATCCCAATCTGGCAATGAATGAACTTTTCCTGAAGAAATCAGCTTCATTGACTGAAGTTTCCTTGATGTTTTTTTCTATACTGCACAATCCAAGTGACAGCGCAGCAAAGGAAGAAGCTGAAGATGCTATTCCCGCTGAATGGGGAAAGGTATTTTCGGAGTGAATGTCTAATTTTAATTGTTTAAGAAAAGGGAAATAGGGCAGAATTATTTTCAAATAGGTTGATATCCGTTCCCTGAATTTTTCATCTTTCTTACCCTGAAACATAAAATTCACTTCAGGAAAGTTCATTCCATCCACATATTGATAGGATATTTCAGTTTTTGTTACACTGTTGTTCAATGAAAAACTGAGTGAAGGGTTTTGCGGATATTGTTCTCCTTTTTTCCCCCAGTACTTTACCAGCGCAATATTAGAGGGTGCAGTCCAGTATACCTTCCCCCTGGAATGAGCCGGGGCAAATGTCAGTGCTTCTTTCAGATAGTTGGAATGGACCAGTGTCATACTTTCTCCTGCTGATTTGACGATTTTTTTAATACCATTTCACTGTAAGGGAAAAAGGTAGTAAGTCCTTTTTCCGAAAAATATTCACGTAAATATTTCTCCTCATGAGGAGTGGTAACCATTAAAAAATCTCCTCCCCAGGCACCAAGCGATTTAATTGCACCTTCAAAATCAGAAAATTTTTGATTCTTAACAGGTATTTCTTTTAAAATGGTTCCTGTTATATTTTCATGTTCCTTAATTATTTTTTCAAACTGATCCAAAGTCTTACAGGCAGCCATCTCCCGGGAAAGGGATGAAATATTTTCAATATCCGCCCGAACAACAGATGAATTTTCATTGAAGGTTTGAACCTCATGCGCTGAAACCGCTTTTTGTCCTGAGTATACAAAATAAATCTGATCCTGAAACGGAAATGTTAATTCAACCGGTCTTATTTCATGAAAACTTCTCCCGGTATCAGTTTTATATATAATCGGCGAGTCAGAGAGTGCGCAAGCTATATCATAACCTGATCCGTTTTCAGTACGTCTGAATATTTCCATCGGATCAATCTGCAGCCATTTTCCGATATTGGCAATAAGAGAGGAACTGCTGCCAAGTCCCCATGAAATATCAAAATTAATATCTGTTTTTACCTTGTAATGAGTTTGTTCTTCCGGAAATTTGCCTGAAATATTTTTTGCAGCATTCAGGTATTTCCTGAGCTTAACATAAACCGGATCATCGCACAATCCCTGGAAAAGAAAATGCCTGCCGGTATATTCCAGTTTTTGCCATAACTGGTTTTCCACAAAAGTTTCCCATGTAATTAAAGGCCTTGTTGATTTTTCTGTTGATACTTCCAGACTTTGACCGAAACGCACTGGCATAGCCAGTGCTTCTGCACCTCTCAATACCAGATATTCCCCGGTGAGCAGTAATTTACCGTTTGAATAGAAGTAATTTTCCTTCATGCGTCATTTGTTTCTTAATCCTGATAAAAAGACTTCAACAGCTTTATGAGAAACCTGGTGATCATCGAAATATTCTTTTGCAGCAGTCATTTCCGGTTC
>DASQZP010000528.1:0-4129 GCA_035638655.1 Bacteroidales bacterium | reverse complement strand
AACTTCCGGAATCACTTTGCAATTAACACCTTCAAAGGCATAGGTGCAAAGATTTTTTGCAGCACCAAATCCACCCGGAAAGATCAGGGCATCAAACTGATCAGGATTCAATGTTGCCAGTGGTTTTATCTTTCCCCTGGCTATCCGGGCTGATTCAACCAGTACATTCCGGCGTTCATGCATTTCTTCTCCGGTAAGATGGTTCATGACATGATACTGCTCCATGTCGGGAGCGAATATTTCATAGGTACCCCCGTATTTCATTATTGCATATAAGGTCATGGTCGTTTCGTGGATCTCAGATCCGTCATATACCCCGCAACCGGAGAGAATAACTGCAAATTTCATAGTTTGGCTCATTGCTGATTTAGTTTTTGGTTAGCAGCTCTAAATTATCAAAAAAATAATTATAAATGAATTTATGAAGTTTGAGTTTTTAAACTAAATTGTGGAAACAAAGGTTATATTACAAAAATAAATATGAAAAGAACATTCATCGCCTTCAAAATTCAACCTCCTGCAAATGCGTTGCAGGAGATCAATTCGATCAGAAATAAATTAAAAAATGTATCTGTAAAATGGGTGCCCTTTCAGAATTACCACTTAACATTCACTTTTATAGGGCAAACAAATGAAGAGCAGTTAAAGGCTCTGGAAGGTTTATTAAAGCAGACTGCTGATCAGCTCAATCCTTTTACAGTCGATTTTAAACGGCTGGGTACTTTTGGGAGACCCGGCAATCCAAAGGTACTATGGATAGGAGGGGAATTGTCAGACCCTGTCGGAAAAGTTAAGAATGAACTGGATGAATCATTAAGAACGCTGGGGTTTAACCTCGACGGAAAACCATTCCGTGTGCATCTTACACTCGGCAGGATAAAAAGAACCAACAACCTGGAGCTGCTTAAAAATACAATCGAACGATACAAAGAATATTTTTTCTTCAAAGAAAAAATAAACGATATAATTCTTTATGAAAGTGTTAATGGTCCTGATGGCCCACTTTATTATCCTCTTATAAAAGAGGAAATTAGTCAGTCAGTCTAAATACCTCTTCCCCGGAAGACTGTTCTGAGCGTATGCAACAGTATTCTCAGATCAGTAAAGATCGAAGTGTTCTGTATATAAATAAGATCATACCTCATCCGCTTGACCATTTGTTCAACATTTTCAGCGTACCCGTATTTTACCTGACCCCAGGAAGTGATACCAGGTTTAACTTTATGCAGCATGATGTACTGCGGGGCCACTTTAACAATTTGGTCAATAAAATATTGTCTTTCGGGTCGCGGACCCACAAGTGTCATCTCACCCTTAAGTACATTAATAAAATTAGGGATCTCATCCAGCTTGGTACGGCGCATAAAACGTCCGAAAGGTGTCATTCGGCTGTCATTCTTGCGGGAAAGCTCAGGACCGTTACTTTCCGCATCAATATACATCGATCTGAATTTAAACAAAACAAAGGGTTTGCCGAATTGTCCGATCCTTTTGTGACTGTATATTACAGGCCCCGGCGAACTGAGTTTGATACCGGCTACCAGGAAAAGGCACAACGGAGAAAGAATGATGAGGGCTAGCAGGGAAACACTGACATCCATGATCTTCTTAATGCTTTGCTGCCATGGTGGCATCAGATCATGCGTAACAGAAATAAGCGGCGTACCTAATAATGTCTCTGTTCTTACCTTCCCGGTGATTATGTCATACATATCCGGGATAGCTTTTATTTGAACATTCAGCGAATAGATCGGAATTAATATTTTGCTGAGTTCATTGTGCTCGGTTTTTTCAAGTGCAAGGATCACTTCTTTTACATGTTGCTTCTCAATGATCTCCCGCGCCTGTTTATAGTTGCCAAGATGAGGCAGATATTCGGCAAGCTGATAGTGTGGTTTATTGTGAATGTTAACGAAACCTATGAAATGATTTCCGGTTATTATTGCCAGTTTTTTAATGTCATTATATACTTCCACTGCATTTTCATTGCTTCCAATTATCAGTGTATTAAAGGTGATTTTCCCTGTTTTAATCCTGTGAATTGTCTGACTTGTGATCATCAGCCGGGGTGTCAGCGTCAGGGTTACATGCAGAAGGAACAATACGGATACTGATAAATAATAGTTTTGATAAGTCTTGATATAATCATCCAGTAAAAACGCAAAAAAGATTACAATGACTCCCAGTAATGAGGTGAAGATAGTCTGTGCTATATCTCCTGATTTGGTTTTCCTGAGTGTGTTTGCATAATATCCTGTAACATAATAAATAAACAGCCAAAGAAAAGGTATAAAAAGAAGACCCAGAAAAAAAGCTCTGCCGGTTACCAGGGGTATCTGATATCCAAATATCTCAGGTTCAATGTAAATTTTTCTGAAAAAATAGAAAATGGACCAGCTAATTGCTGCAGACAGGTAATCGAAGATCAGGTATTTGATGGTTTGAACTTTCGCGCTCATCAATAAAAGGGAGTTTATAGTAGTTTTTCTTTGAAACGTAAATGCTGCTTATTTATTGAATGGAAATATGTTTTTTTTAATAAAATGTCATATTTCAAAACCCGTTTCGTTGTAGTTTGCTCATAATCACATCAGTAATGAAAAAAGCTTCCAGGTCCTCCTCATTATCAATCCTGATCTTTTGCCTGTTCTCTATCAGATCACAGAAATAATCAAGTTCATCTCTGCCTTCATCCATCTTTTCAGTTAATTCTGTTTTAAATTCTTCAATGATCTTCTCACCTTCTTTTCGCAGGAAAATGCTGAGAGAAGGTTGTCCCATGTTCACTTTAATAAATTTTTCTTCCTGGTATATAGTTACCTGGTGATTGTTTTCAATAGTGAGACAATTCATATTAAGTGTTGCCACACTTCCATTGTTAAATTCTATTCTTGTATTTATCAGGTCAGGAAAGGCACCAAAAATCTTTGCTGAGAAAACATTTACTTTTTTTACTCCGGATGATACAAAGGATAGAACTAAGCTTACTTCTGCAAATATCGCTTCATGCAGATTTTTTATACTGTTCCATCTGTTGCATTTGGTTTGCTGATGCACCAGATCAATAAATGAAGGTTTATTTATATAGTGTTTGACCTCCATTGCTGCCTGGTTGAAACGCAGAAGCTGAGAGGGATAAATAACAGAATCTGATTCTGAAGCCAGTTTAGTCAGCCGGCTGGCCTGATTGACAGGCAGACTGGATAAATCATTAAGAAAAAGGTGCTTGGAATTTTTTAAAGCCATCACTGCTATATCCAGGTAATCCTGAATATTACCTGTTATAAACAGACAATCACTTTCGTGAATAAGTTGTTCCACATTTCTGACCGGCCTGGGAGCTCCATGGTAAAATGAGGTATATTCATCATCTTCTTCAGCATTTATTGATCCAACAACTTTAATTCTTTCAGATGATTTTAAATATGCAGCATGTGTCTTTAAAAGGGGAGATGCTCCAATTATGCCGATTTTTATCATACTTTTGTTATGTTTTTACAAACATAGTGGTTTTATAAAAAACAGTAAGTTCATTTTGTTTGTTACTTTTCAACAGGCATACTGTTGATAAATTATCTGATTAAAAAACATTTTTTTTATGTTTTTTTGAATTTGTTTCTGGTGATGCTTTCTTTTTCCTAAGATATAGTTGAAATGAAAAGCCCTGAAGGATTTAAAAGTATGTATATGACCTGTCTCCTTTTAGGTTTTTAACTTTAAAGAAAAGCATGTGGACCGAAACTTTTTTCATCAAAATAATCAGAGAAATAAGTTAATTTTTTTATGGAAGATACCTTCAGACACAAAGGATTAAGACGAAAACTGGTTGAAGAACTGAGACACAAAGGCATTACTGACGAACAGGTGCTTGAGGCCATAGGTAAGATACCCAGGCATCTTTTTATGGATAGTGGGTTTATTAATTTCTCTTACAAAGATCAGGCGTTTCCTATCGGAGCTGGTCAAACCATCTCACAACCCTATACAGTTGCAGTACAAACATCATTGCTTCAGGTTCACCCCAGGGAAAAAATACTTGAGGTGGGGACAGGGTCTGGATACCAGGCTGCTATTCTGGTTGAACTGGGAGCGAGGGTATTTACCATTGAGCGTCAAAAAGAACTTTTTT
>DASQZP010000527.1:0-2069 GCA_035638655.1 Bacteroidales bacterium | reverse complement strand
GTCCATCGTTCAAACGGTGAGACATTTTGCCACCTTTGCTTTTGGTCAATTTCTATGCAACAAACAAATCGACTTGTCACGGACACTGGAATTTTCCAGCCCCATATACCGCCTTGAACTGGGGATGGTGGGCCGGCTTTTCGCCCAGGATCCATCCCTTTACTCTGAAATTATATTCGCGTCATCCGAACGGTGCGCCCTATTGAGAGAATATCTCGATTCTCTTTCGAGCAACCTGGACATGGTGGAGAAGGGAGACAAGGAAATGTTCCTTGCCCAATTTAAAAAAATCTCGGACTGGTTCGGGCCGTTCAGCGAACAGGCCATGCGGGAGAGTACGTATCTGATTGACAAGCTCATTGAACGTTTTTAATATGTTTTATATTTTAAAACTGTTACAAAAGACCATCCCATATTGTGCGACATTTGGAAATTATCAAAGATCCATTATGCGTGCGGAATGATACCCTAAAAGGGAGTTGGCCGTGACCGATAATTTACCCCTTTATAGTAGTAGAATCACCAAGACATATTTAGAATTTGTCAAGACGCGGTATCCTAACCTGGATATCGATAATCTTCTAGAATATGCAGGGATGACAAAATATGAGGTGGAAGATCCGGCCCACTGGTTCAGTCAGAATCAGGCAGATCGCTTCCAGGAAGCCTTGGTGGAAAAGACGGGTAATTTGGATATTGCAAGAGAGGCTGGTCGCTATGCATCTTCGTCCGAAGGATTGGGTCCTGTAAAACAGTACACCTTGGGGTTTATAAAGCCGACATCCGTTTTCCTTTTAATGGAAAAAATTTATCCGAATATTAGTCGTGGCAGTACGATTAACGCAAACAAACTTAGATCTGACAAGGTTGAAATCATCTCCACACCCAAACCAGGAGTCAATGAAAGACCTTACCAGTGTGAGAATCGGATCGGTATTTTTGAGTCCCTGGCGAAGTACTTCACCGATCGATTTGCCAATGTTGAGCATCCTTCGTGTTTTCATAAAGGCCATGATTGCTGTCGTTACATCATTACATGGAAAAGCACGTCCTCTTTAATCTGGAAGCGGATACGCAATTATTCCCTGCTGATCAGCATCGTTGTCGGTCTGGGTCTCTTTTTTGTCTTACCGCTTATGACTTGGGGTTGGGTTGTCCTGATCTGTTCGGTTATCACCATGTTTTTTTCACTTTTCTCCGATCAACTCGAAAAAAAAGAGTTGTCCGAAACCATAAAAACCCAAGGCGATGCGGCCAAAGACCTGCTCGATGAGATGACGATCCGCCAGAACAATGCATTGCTGATTCAAGAAATCGGCCAGGCTACCGCTTCGATTTTAAATACCGACACTCTCCTCGAAGCTGTGGTGCGCATTATGGAAATGCGCACCGACTTTGACCGGGGGATGATCATGCTTGCCGATAGTAATAGACTCCGGCTTTTCTACACCGTTGGATATGGCTACGATAAGGAGACAGCAGAGATTTTAAAACACACCGCGTTTCATCTCGACAACCCTGAATCCAAAGGGGTGTTCGTGGTGGCTTTTAAAAATAAAAAACCGTTTTTGATCAATGACATTGCTGAAATTGAAAAAAAACTTTCTAAAAGAAGTTTGGAATTTGCTAAAAAGATCGGTGTTCATTCGTTGATATGTGTTCCCATCGTCTATGAAAATGAATCTCTGGGCATACTCGCCGTTGACAATGTCAAGTCCAAAAGGTCTCTGACCAAAAGCGATATAAATTTTCTAATGGGCGTGGCCTCACAAACAGCCGCCGGAATAATCAATGCCAGCTCATTTCAAAAAATTCAAGAAAGCGAAAAAAAATATCGTGAACTTGTGGAAAATGCCAACAGCATTATCATGCGAAGAGATATCGATGGAAACATCACTTTTTTCAACGAATTCGCACAGAAATTCTTCGGGTATTCGGAAAATGAGATACTGGGGAAAAGTTTGGAAGGCACTATTTTCCCGAATACCGAGAGCACCAGAAATCATTTGGAAAGACTGTTGCGGCAACTTAAGCAAAATCCTGAACATCCAATTGTTAATGAAAATGAA
>DASQZP010000526.1:0-3513 GCA_035638655.1 Bacteroidales bacterium | reverse complement strand
ACCCAGTCGTAAATAAAGTAACGTTCAACAAAACTTGCTGTATCCAAAACCTGAAGAATTCCTTTAATGTCATTCAGTTGTTTCTGTGCATTGGCATCGGTTAACTGATCATGTGCATCAGGCCACCATTCGTTAGTCCAGTTGGCACCATTATTCCATTCTGTAATCCACAGTGGACGGCCGGTACGGTCATGGATATATTTTAAATCATTGTACCAGTTCTGGGGGGATTTTCCTCCCCAATAACAGTGCAGTGCTACAAAATCGACACGGTAATTCAGTTCATCACATTTATCAATGAAATCAAACAGATTTCCCCCATTCCCACTCCAGGGATTGGCCCAGGCGGGTGAACCTATTCGCAGGCCCGATTTCATGAATTGCGGCCACTGGTCAATCATTTGCTGAAAGTTCATATTTGCCTGGTCTGTATGATCGGGTTCATTGAAACCCAGTAAATGGGTAACGTTTTGTTTCGAATTGATATCATTCCAGGAAGGCCATCCTCCATTCTGGCGAATGGTAACATACTCAACGTCATTTGAAGAACTACCTCCAATATTCCAGTCATAATAAGTGGTAGCATTCAGGTCATTGGGATTCCAGCCTGCTTTGCCTTTCCTACTCACCCATTCATACTTAAAAACACGGATAAAGGAAACAGAACTGTCCAGCTCTTCAGGCATTATATAAAACTCCAGGTCTTGCTTATCGGCAATAAAAACACGACTATAACCACCGCCGTCAGCATTATTTGCCAGGGTGGCCATGTAGCCGCGTTTAAGTTTGAATGACTTTATTGCATTATTGAATTCACCAAGATTATCATGGTAAGCTTCAATAGACAATTGTTCCGAATTTCCGCCAAAATTTTCTTCTGTATAAACAGTCAGAGGCTTAAAGGATGAACCAAAGGGCATCACCACTGTACCCTGTACATAAATAGCTACCCGCCCGTTTACACCGGCGTTAAGTGGCACTCCGTTAATCAAAATATCCGATGCGTACTTACTAATTACGTTGGATGGTTTTATATTGTCGAAAAAAAGCCAGGCATCTTCATTATTTAATGAAACAGTACTATTGATCATTGCTGAGTCGGAAGCCGTTAAGTGTAGCTCCACCGGAGTTGATAGAATCCGGTTTTCGTCTACTAAATTTTTTAGTCTTTCTTGTGTAATAGCAAAAGAAGACAAGGATACACCAGTCAGTACCAAAACCAACAGCAGCTTAATGCTTGTTTTTTTATCACAAAATATATATCTGTTAAGAAAATTTCGAGATTTACCAATATAAAAAAATGGAAAAGTTATCTGCATAAAATAGTTCAGTTAGTTTTTAAATTTCACTTCATAATTACTTATGATAAAACAGACATTGCTAAAGTATTATATCAAATAAAGATTGTTTGTCTGTCATCCATCAATGCCAATCTTTAATTCGTCATAAAGAAATCTTACAAAAAGATCTTTGATAACAGATGCTAAAATAACACCGGCAGTTAAATAACCTTATAAGAAATTCGTCTATTAATGTCACAAATTCACATTGTGTTTTTTTACAGAAAAGATATATTCTACAGGATATCAAAAGAATACGATCAATAAAAATAAGCCTGCATAATTTGTACTACCCAACTGACGATTCTGTTTCATACCTGCATAACTAGAAGTGAGACAGCATTATTCCAAAATATGGAATCATTTGTACTTAGCAGCTTTATCCTTTTCACCCAACCGCGTATAAATTACTGAAAGCACATCTTTTAATTGAGCATAAGTTTCATCTTTGTAAGCTTTTAATAAATAGGGTAATGCTTTACGATAGAGTGCTTCAGGCTCATCAAGTGAATTGTGGTATTTAATGTATTCATCCCAGTTCGGATTTTTCTTTTTTTCATAGTCGTCCCTGAGCTGGTCAAATTTGTTGCTGCCTTCTTTATAGTAGATCATTCCCAGGCTCATATTTGCATATGAATGATCGGGATCCAGCTCGAGTACCTTTTTAAAAGCTGCTATTGCCTGATCAAACTTTCCAAGATTCTGACAGGCCACACCCTGATAATTATAATATGCAGGATTTTCCGGATATGCCTCAATTAATTCGTTGGTAACTGCCAGCAACTTATCGAATTGTTTGGTTTTTAAATACAAATTTGCCAGACTTTTGTCTATAGGTATTTTAAAATCAGGGAAAGCCTTTTGTTTCTCAAGCAATGCCCATTCATATTCATCATTTTTTTTCATTTTTTTGGTCAGACTGATCATGCGGTCATAAATATCCAGCCTGGGAACTTTCAGCTCAATTGATTTTTTGTAATAATTAATGGCATCCTCCGGTTTTTTTAACTGATCACTTGCCAGTCCGGCATAACAATACATGGTAGCCAGCTGAACAGAATCCCCTTTTCCGCGTTCGATTAAATCTTTAGACAGGTTCAATGCCTGTTCATTATTTCCATTCATCAATGCCATTTCAGTTTCACTAAGCTTAGAATCCACATCCTGAGCCTGAACTGAAAAAGCCACAGTTATAAAAAAACATGTTAGTACTAAAAAACTTTTTATCTTCATTTTTGTTTCTTATGTAATTAAATATATTACTAATCGTACTTTTATTTCAATTGTAATCCGCATTAAAATTCCGACCTGTTGTGTCTGATTGACAACATATAAACTATTTTGTAACTCAGTTCACATGATTGAAAATATAAAACTGCATTAATTCCGGATTAATTGACAAGGTACATGAATTATAAGAGCTCATGTGTCGTATTTTCGGCAATAAGCAGTAACAATGTCAGCATAAATATCCGTTAAATCAGTTAACTTAAAAGGATTCATTTTATTGTTAGTGCTTTATGACAATTTTTTTCAATATTGAATTCTTTTGACTGCTCAGTTTGAGCAAATAGATACCAGCAGGTATATTTGAAACATTTAGTTGTGAACTTGCTATGGACTTAATATCTTTATGAATCAAGGTTCTACCATCCATATTTAACATCTCAATTGCATGGAATTCAGTCTTTTTCGTCAAAGAAAAGTTCACATTTAAAACATTATCAGCAGGAACCGGCCATATTGACAATCCATTATAAGAATTTGTTACAGGTTCATAAGTAGTTGTATCAGCATTAAGCTGTGTAATTTCATTGGCCTGTAATGCATAGTTGTAAATCCTGAAATCATCGATATATCCATAGAACAAGGGATCACTATCATTCTGACTCCGTCCGATATAATTCAATACAGGTTTAAAATCCAGCGGGTTTATTGTAAAGTTGTCAGATTCAGTTACCAGTTCACCATTCACATACATACTTGCTCCGGAAGCCTCAAGGGTTACAGCCACATGAGTCCAGGTATAGAGTGCCAAATGAGGCGCATTTAACTGCTCTTCCAAATCCCCGTTCTTCATTGAAAAACGGAGTTGTCCTGAAATAACACCAGTACTCGTTGTCAGGGACATGCTCTCATTTTCACCAGTCCCAAAATCAAAAATACGCTGCAA
>DASQZP010000525.1:0-3741 GCA_035638655.1 Bacteroidales bacterium | reverse complement strand
CTTCATTGCCATAAAAATCTCAAGTCCCCTGTTCTGGTATCTGGGCAATACGGCTCCCAGCATAAGGTCAAGTTGTTTGGTTTTTTTCATGGCGCGCAGCAGGTAAAAAATTCCCAACGGAAACAAACGGCCATGGCTTTTCTGCAAGCCGGGTGAGAAATTGGGAATGCCCACCAGAAAGGCAACCGGATCACCATTGTGTAATACAATCTTCACATAGCGTGGATCGAGTATTGGCAGATACCTGTTGGCAAGCTCACTCATCTCCTTTTCACCCATGGGCACAAAACCATACAAATCGGTATATGTATGATTAACAAGTCTTAATACGGGCAGAATAAAAGGCTTCAGATCTTTACGCGCCGTAAATTCCTTTAGTTCATAACCATTTCTGGATGCAATGCGGTTGTAAATCTCCTGATAATTTTCAGGCTCGTGCCCGTTAAACTCATACCGGTAGATATGACAGTCGATCTCCTTGGTGAATCCTTCCTGCTCCACCAGGTCGACCATATATTTGTAGTTACAGGCACTGTCAAGTACCGGCATATGTTCAAACCCTTCGATTAATAATCCCTGCACATCTTTGTCGGAAAAGCCGTACGGACCAATCAACCGTTCCATGCCTTTTGCCCTGGCCCATTCTTCTATGTCGGCAATCAGGGCATGTGCAATTTCAGGATCATTCCATGTTTCAAAGTAACCAAACCGTGCATCACGGATCTGATGCAAGTCATTATAATAATTGTGGATAATACCCATAATGCGCCCGACAGGCTTATTCCCCCGGTATGCCAATATCATGCGTGTATCGCAGTTTTTGAAGGCAAAGTTCTTTTTGGAATTGAAAAAACTCCGTTCGTCAATATAAACAGGAGGCAGCCAGGTGCTATGGCCCTTATGGATCTTCTCCGGCAAATAGATAAAATCCCTTAGCTGTCGGGGAGTAGTGACAATTCGTAAATCTGGTTTCATTCGTTTAGTTAATTAGTGTCTGTCCATAATGTCCGATAACTACGTTGTTGCAAAAATTTTAATTCCTCATATACATTAGTATACTGCGGATTAAAATTTTTGCACGCCTTGTTCACTGACATTTTGATCCAGACACTTGACTTTGTTGACATACTCTAATTATGCACCAAATGTGCGAGGGAAAGATAGTAATTATTCCTTTTCATTATACTTTACCGGCGGGATTATTGATGTTCCAACTGTTAAAAAGATATAATTCAGTGTTGATGGGGAAGATAATTAACCATTTAAAAGGAATGAGCAGATAGTCGAGGCGCTAAAGGAATTGACGGTATAACCGTCAATCAGTTGGGTGGTTAAGGCATAAAAGGCACAAGCAGATGATCCGATGGCTTCGGATGCGCATTGGGAGATTTACGGTACAACCGTCAATCAGCCGGTTTTTATAAAGGGCACGGACTACATGTCCGCGCCAGGTGGGCCTTGCAGCAGTAGAAGGTTGATTGCCGGTGCAACCGCCAATCAACGGGTAATCATTCAGGGTATTAATAGATATTCGGATGCTTGTCAAACATGGGCTTGTCATGTTCAAGAATTGCCTGATCCAGCGAGTCGGAATCTCCGAACTTCTTTTGTTGTAACCGCAACTGAATAGTCAGTGAATCCCTTACCTGTTGATAGGCCGGATCATTGTATACATTCTGCATCTCATCCGGATCCTTTTTAAGATCGTATAGCTCCCACTGGTCGATGTCATAATAAAAATGGATCAGCTTATAACGTTCTGTGCGAATGCCGTAATGACGTTTTACGGCGTGCCATCCCGGATATTCAAAATATTGATAGTAGACTGTCTTTCTCCAGTCTTTTGGTGTAGTTCCGTCAAACAATGGCACTAATGATGTTCCCTGCATGTAGTCAGGTTCGGAAACACCTGCAAGATCAAGAAAAGTTGGTGCAAAATCCAGGTTCAGTGCCATGTTATTAATTACTGTTCCGGGTTTGATCTCAGCCGGATAACGCATGAGCAAAGGGGTTCGGAACGACTGCTTATACATGAAACGTTTGTCAAACCAGCCATGTTCTCCCAGGTACATGCCCTGATCGGAGGTATAAACAATCAGTGTATTATCAAGCAGTCCTTTCTCTTTGAGATAATCCAGCAGCTTTCCTACATTCCGGTCAACAGAACGAATACAGCGCAGATAGTCTTTAACGTACCGTTGATACTTCCACTTAACAAATTCTTCATGGGTCATCTTCGAGGTATCCACTTTGGCATCTTCACCGGCATAAAACTTCAGTACAGCATTACGTTGTGCTGAATCCATGCGGGCAAGTTCCTGTATAAGATTCTTCGTTGGTTCCTCAGGCACAGGTCCTGTTGCATTATATTTCAAGTCATTATACAGATGCATGTTCTTGTCTATTTCCATCATCTGTTCATGAGCGGCTTTACCTCGTCCTGAATAATCATCGAAAAGTGTAGCAGCGACAGGTAGATCTTCGCTGAATTCGTGAAAATCAGTCGTGTCAGGCAGCCAGTTACGATGGGGCGCCTTGTTGTGGATCATCAGACAAAACGGGCTGTTCGTGTCCCGCATATTGGATAGCCAGTTAATTGCCTTATCCATGATGATATCTGTCGCATAACCATGTGCGCGTACCGTATCACCATTGGTAATAAAATCAGGGTTGTAATAATGTCCCTGGCCAATCAGAATGGATGAGTAATCAAACCCTTTGGGTTTGTTAAGCAAATGCCATTTCCCCACGATGGCTGTCTGGTACCCTGCTTCTTGCAACAACATTGGGAAGGTGGTGATACCTGAATCAATCCGCATTGAAAAAGAATTGTCACGGGCACCTGTGCGATGACTGTATTGTCCGGTAAGGATAACAGCTCGGCTTGGACTGCACAGGGAATTAGTGACAAAACACTGTTCGAACCGGGCTCCCTGATTACCAATCCTGTCAATATTTGGTGTCTTTATTAATCTGTCGCTGTATGCGCTGATGGCCTGGTAAGCATGATCGTCACTCATGATAAAAATGATGTTGGGATTTTTCTTTTCAACATGACCAGTATTGCATGACGTGGCTGCAACACCAAGGGTAAGTAGTGTAAGTGCCTGGGTGAAATGATTTTTCATAGTCTGCGTTTTTTGAGAAGCATGATCACCACGGTGAGTAAACCAATGCTTGATCTTCAAAATTAGTAGTTAAAGAGCAGACAAGTTACTAATTTTTACCTGCAAATAAAACTACAGATCAAAAACTCAATGCGTCATGTATCCCTGATAATTTGGAAACCCGATCTGGTCAGAAGAAAATAGGATTTATTTCCCAGCAGAAGCAACAGAGGGAAAGCAGCTGCACCGGCCAGCACATCCACCACATAATGAGCCCTGAGGTAGATTGTGGAAATTATCAGTAAAACAGCAAAAGGCAGTACATAATAAAAAGCTTTACGCACATATTTCCAGGCAAGCCACAACATTAACAAAGAAATTCCAACATGTGAACTGGGGAAAGCAGCCGTGGGCCGTTCGGCTGTTTGTTCAATAATATGCATCAAATAGCTGAACAGGTAACCTTCAGGAAGAGGTGAGGCTGTGTTTTTGAAATAATACTGGGGTCCGGCTACCGGAAAGAATACGAAAATCAGGTAGCATACTAAGAAAGAAGATACTACCAGGTAGAGACTGTATGCAAACCGATCTGGTCTATTTTTCATGATTGCAAGCAATACAAAGAAAATAATCA
>DASQZP010000524.1:0-17218 GCA_035638655.1 Bacteroidales bacterium | reverse complement strand
CCGTGGTTTTTGATCAGAAAAGTAAAGCCGCCAGTGCATGTTATATTCAGCAGCAATACCTTCCCCGAAAATTGTTGATATTTTTTCCTTTGGTATACTAAATCCTGTAAGTTGCCATTCCACACGCATAAAGAATACGTTCTGCTGCTTATCAACATGTTGCTCGAGGTATATGATATTACCATTGTGTTCATTAAGAAAAGAGGTTACCTTTGCTATTATTCCTTTCCTGTCGGCACAATGTATAAGCAATATGGCTGTAACTCCGTTTTGTTGGTTCATATTTGTCATAGTCATTTACTTATAGCATACCCTTTGTGGTTGGCAATTGCTGATTAAAAATATCTTTCCTGACAGCCATTTTAATTGATTTGGCAAACGCCTTAAATATTGCCTCAATCTTATGGTGTTCATTATCCCCCAACACACTGATGTTTGCATTACACCGGGCTGAATCACAAAATGACTTGAAGAAGTGATAAAACATCTCAGTAGGAACATCACCTACTTTTTCACGATGAAACTCAACATCCCAAACCAACCATGGCCGCCCGCCAAAGTCAATAGCCACCCTGGCCAGGCTATCATCCATAGGCAACAGAAAACCATAACGTTCCACTCCGGCTTTATTTGCAAGCGCCTTATTGAATGCTTCCCCAAGGGCAATAGCAGTATCTTCGATGGTATGGTGCTCATCAATATGCAGATCACCCTGAACACTGACAGTCAGATCACATCCTGAATGTCTTCCAAGCTGGTCAAGCATGTGATCAAAGAACCCCAGACCGGTTGATATATTGGTTTTTCCTTCTCCGTCAAGATTGAGTTCAATATTTATGTTTGTCTCCCTGGTGTTGCGGGTTACAGATACTGTTCGCCCCCGGTTGGCAAGAAATGCATATATTTCATCCCAGTCGTTGCTAATCAGTATACATACATCCTGAAGTCCGGCATTTTCAACTTCTGAAATGCGGGCATAACTCGCATACAAAATGCCTTTACATCCTAAATTTTTTGCAAGCTCCAGATCAGTCAGCCTGTCACCGATAACAAAGCTTTCCGACAGGTCATAGTCGCCGGTCATGTATTTTTTCAGAAGCTCAGTGCCGGGTTTGCGTGTTGGTTTATTCTCTTCAGGTAATGAGGTATCGATAACGATATCATCAAATGTAATATCTTCATTTTCAAAACAAGTCAACATTTTACCCTGTACCAGATCCCAGGCCTCCTGTGGATAAGCACTTGTACCAAGTCCATCCTGATTGGTAACTATCACCATCTCAAATTCGGAATTTTGTCTGATATGATATAAGTTTCTGAATACTCCGGACATAAATTCCAGTTTTTCAAGTGTGTCAATCTGATAATCGGTTGGAGGTTCATAGATTAAAGTACCGTCACGATCCAAAAAAAGAGCTTTCTTCATACTCACACAATATTACTCGCTTATAATTAATAACTTCTATTCAATGCTTCTTCAGGAGATATTTTATCCCTTGTATTGTTTCAATTCGTTAATCAACTGTCTGTTTTCTTCCGGACTACCGACGGTTACCCGCAGACATCCTTCACACAAGGTAACACGGGAGCGATCTCTGACAATTACATGCTGCCTGACCAGATAGTGATAAATAATCTCGGGATCCTGTACCCGTACTAAAACAAAATTAGCATCAGAAGGATAGATATGTTCAACAAAATTCAGTTTCCCGAGTTGCTCTGCCAGCTTATTCCTTTCTTTGAGAATTAAACCTACCCATTCTTCTTTTTGTTCAACATTCAGTAACATTTTTTCGGCGATTCCCTGGGTCAGCATATTTATATTATAAGGATACTTAATTTTATTCATAATTCCGATTATGGCCTCGGAAGCAAATGCCATTCCCAATCGTATACCTGCAAGTCCCCACGCTTTTGAGAAAGTCTGCAGTACTACCAGGTTTTCAAATTTGGAGAGAGAAGGCAAAAATCCCCGTTTTACAGAAAAATCAATATAGGCTTCATCAATTACTACCAATCCATGAAAGCTACCAAGAATTTCAAAGATTTTTTCTTCATCAAAAGAATTGGCTGTTGGATTGTTGGGTGAACAGAGAAATATCATTCTTGTATTTTCATTCACACTCTTTAGTATTTCCTCGCTATTCAGGCTGAAATCTGCATTGAGTTTTACCGGCATAAATTTCACATCATTGATATTTGCACACACGTTGTACATTCCGTAAGAAGGATCAATACTTATAATATTGCTTTTCCCCGGTTCGCAGAATGCGCGCATCAGCAGGTCAATTGCTTCATCACTCCCGTTTCCCAGGAATATCTGCTTTACCGGAACATTTTTCAGTACAGAGACGATTTCCTTAACCTTCATCTGGGCCGGATCAGGATACCGGTTATAGGGAGTATTAAACGGATTTTCGTTGGCATCCAGGAAAACTGCATCTGTACCAGAATATTCGTCCCTGGCCGAAGAATATGGTTTGAGATCTTTAATATTCTTACGGATTATTGCATTTAGATCAAACATAGCAGTACTATTTCAAATTTTCAAACACATCTTTTAACCTGATCGAAACTGCATTCCTGTGAGCCTGTAGCTGTTCGGCTTCAGCCATTGATTCGATGGCAGCCCCAATGTTAAAAATACCATACTCACTGATTTCCTGAAAGGTAACCTTTTTAATAAAACTGTCCTGGCTAACCCCCCCGGTAACTTTGGCATGTCCGTTTGTGGGCAGTGTGTGGTTGGTTCCGGAAGCATAATCGCCGGCGCTTTCCGGGGTATATTTACCCAGAAAAACCGAACCCGCATTGACGATCCTTCCTGCAAGTTCCTGATAATTCTTTGTTACTATAATCAAATGCTCCGGAGCGTAAGAATTGATCATTTCCACCATTTGATCCTGATTATTCACAACAACCAGTTTACTGTTTCTTAATGCCATCGCAGCAATTTCCTTTCTTGGCAATACTTCAAGTTGTTTATCAACCTCGTCTAAAACTCCTTCAACCACTTTCTCACTGGTAGAAATTAACAATACCTGGCTGTCCGGTCCGTGCTCGGCCTGTGAAAGAAGATCAGAGGCTATAAATGACGGATTTGATGTTTCATCCGCCATTACTGCAACTTCTGAGGGACCGGCTACCATATCAATGGCAATTCCTTCACGGTTTACCAGTTCCTTGGCGGCACTTACATACTGGTTGCCTGGACCAAAAATTTTATAAACAGACGGAATGGTCTCGGTACCATATGCCATGGCACCTATTGCCTGTACACCGCCCACTTTGTATATTTCTTCAATTCCTGTCAGGTGGGCTGCATAAAGAATGGCAGGATGAATTTTCCCCTCAGCAGAAGGAGGCGTACAAAGCACAATCCTCCGGCAGCCAGCTAATTTTGCAGGAATGCCCAGCATCAAAACAGTAGAAAACAATGGGGCACTACCTCCGGGAATATACAACCCCACTTTTTCCACCGGAATAGCCTTCTGCCAGCACCTTACCCCCGGAGTAGTTTCAATTACTTTTCCGGTGAACTTTTGCTGGCTGTGAAATCGTTCAATATTCTGTTTTGCCACCTCAATTGCTTTTTTGAGGGAATGATCAACCGATTGGAGGGCTTCTGAAATTTCATCCTGAGAAACCCGCAGATTTTCAATTTCAGCCTTATCGAATTCCAGGTTAAATTGTTTTACTGCATTGTCACCGTTCATTTGAACCTGCTCCAAAATCCTGCTCACCAATGGATAAAGTTCAGTGTGATCAAGCAAGGGACGCCTTAGCAGATTCCTCCAGTCAGCTTGATCTGGATACTTGACAACTTCCATACTATTAGCAAGATTTTTTACTTGTTTATTTGCCATGGAATCACAAATTAAAAAGTTAACTAAATAGAGTCTCACAATAAAGTTAAGTGTCTGGATCAAAATGTTCGGGAACAAAGCCTGTCCCGTTCTAAACGGGAGTGTGCAAAAATTTTAATCCGCAGTATACTTTTTCAATCAGCAATTAGCAATTGAAAACCTGCGGGGAAGCAACCGATGCATAATTTGAACAACATGTTGGTAAAAGTTGTCTCCTAAGCGCCTAATGCTTATGAGGAATTAAAATTTTTGCAACAACGCAGTTATCAAACATTATGAACAGACACTAAATAATCATTTTTTCAATGGGGATTACAAGGATACCCTGCGCGCCCTTTTCCTGCAATTTTCCAATAACATCCCAGAATTCTTCTTCTTTCAGTACCGAATGCACACTGCTCCAGCCTTCCCTTGCCAGGGGCATGATGGTTGGCGATTTCATGCCGGGAATTATTTCAATGATCTCATCCAGGTGTTCATTAGGTGCATTCAATAAAATATATTTGTGATTTCTGGATTTCATCACTGAACGCAAACGGAACAACAGATTTTCCAGGATAAGCTTTTTCCCTTCTGTTAAGCCGGGTGACTGGATGATCACTGCTTCAGATTTCAGTGCTGTCTCAACTTCCGATAAACCATTACTAATCAAGGTGCTTCCCGAGCTCACAATATCAAAAATTGCATCAGCCAGTCCAATGCCCGGAGCAATCTCCACACTTCCGCTAATTTCGTGTATCTCAGCACCTAATTGATTTTCGTCAAGAAATTTCTGAAGGATATTAGGATAAGAAGTGGCAATTTTTTTCCCGTTGAACCATTGCAGTCCGGTATAGTTTACCTGGCGGGGAACGGCAAGAGACAGGCGGCATCTTGCAAAACCTAGTTTTTCCACCAGTTCTACCTTCCGGTTCTTCTCCAGTACCACATTTTCACCAACTATACCTATGTCGGCCACCCCATCAGCGATATACTGCGGAATATCATCATCTCTGAGGAAAAGCAATTCAACGGGAAAATTACCCGAAACTGAGACCAGTCTCCTGTTCCCGTTGGAAAGACTAATACCGCATTCAGTGAGTAATTGCACTGACTTTTCACTAAGTCGTCCTGATTTTTGTACTGCAATTTTTAATTTTTCCATCCTTATATATTTTTAGGTTATTTTCTTAAACAAAAAAAGGTCTGCAGAATCCTGCAAACCTTCGATATATCTTAATCTGAATTTTTACATTTTTCTACATACTGACTCATCCAAGACCATGATGATGGCCGTGTACATGATGTGCGTGAGTATGTAAATGTAAATTCATATTCATTATTTCATATTTACCTTTGCAATATTAAGCATATTTTTTCAAACTGCAAAAACAATTTGATTTTTTAGATTGCAAATTATTATAAGGTATAAATCATAATAACAATGATAAATATTTGAATCCCCCCTGTAAAAATTGGTATTGCCGGCAGAATAGAAGTATTTTTTGATCAGGCCTGTAAACATTATCTGTGGGATAATGAAAACCGGATATTTCAACAAAAACAATGAGTTATGAACATTTACAAACCAAACAGATTATTCTCCGTACAAATCAGAAAAATATATGCCTTTCAAATTAAAATAAATAAAATCAATGAACCGGATTTTTTTCACTACCTCCATCTTCCTTGCTCTGATGTTTAGCCAGCAGATTTCTCATGCACAATTTCCAGATTTTAAGTATTATACCATTGGTGAAAGCGATGAATTATCAGGCCAGACCTCTTTGGCTGATATTGATAACGACGGGGATCCCGACTGGATTGTTGGATCCATTTATACCGTTTACTGGTTTGAATACATAGCTCCTGATCACTGGGAGCGGCATGTTATTGGAGAAAACCCGCTTACTGAAGCCGGAGGTACCGCAATGGATGTTGACGGAGACGGCTGGATTGATCAGGTATCCGGTGGCACCTGGTTTAAAAACACCGGTGATCCGACAAAACCTTTTGAACCTTTTGAAAATAAAGCGATCATGGCCCAGGAAAATGTGCAGGCTGATGTAAATGGTGATGGTCATCCGGATATTGTTGCCATGAATGATATTGACGGCTTATACTGGTATGATTTTTCCTCAAAGCCAGAAAAGAAATGGAAGAGTAACTACATAGGTGAAGGTGTAAGAAGTGGCATTTCACCTCATGGAGTGGCCGATCTGGATGAAGACGGGGATGTAGATATTGTAAGGTCAAACGAATGGTTTGAAAATATGGGAGAAGGAAAAGAATGGGTGAAACACCCCAATCTGAAACTTACCCGGTTAGAAGAGCCTTTCCCAAATTCAACCCGCAGTTGGATTATAGACATGAATAAAGACGGACGGGCTGATATTGTTCAGATAGAATCATACTTACCCGACTGTAAGGTTGTTTGGCTGGAAAAAATGGATCAGAAAGGCAGAACCTGGTATATGCACAAGATAGCCATGAATACCGAACAGGAATTACAATCTCTGATCGTAGCTGATTTCGACAATGATGGTGATTTGGATGTATTTGCAGGTGGAGCGAGCCGTTCAAAAGCAAATCACAAAAAATGTTTTATCTGGGAAAATGTTTCAGGTGATGGTACAGAATGGAAAGAACACGTCATACTTACAGACCATGGTTCCTTTGAAGCTGCTGCTGCAGATATTGATAATGATGGTGACATTGATATTTGTTCTAAACCCTGGCAGGGAAAAGAAAATTATTATTTACGGAATATGTTGATGGAGAATAAAAAATGATTCTCTCTACCACGGAAAATAGTTTCCTGCAGAATTCATGTTATACAATGACGGAGCATAAGGTGAATACAATGGATTATTTCCCTGGTATACACTCACATTAGCATCAAAACTTACTGAATTGCTAATCTTATAATTGATTCCCATAGACATGCCCTGACTGCTGAAATCGAATGCTTTGGGATTTATCTGAGGCTTTTGACCGGTATTTTGCAGGTTAAAAGATTTATAGGCTGTTCCGGAAATCCGGATTTTATCATTCAGTTGGTAGCGCGCTTTTGTATAAACAAAGCTGTTTGGCATAAACATTCCTGCTCCATTCAAATTACTAACAGGACTGCTCAAATCAGATGATGACATACCATTAAAAGTATTACTAAAAAAGGCCCCACCCACACTTACATCCAGTTTTTTATTTACCGGAATGCTAACTGAAGGAGCAATATAACTGCTGAACATTCCTGCACCGCCAAAATTACCGTAAGAGCTGCCGATGGTAAAATGAAACTGTGGCGTATGTATATTGTTGAGCTGAATTCCTTCTGAAGAAGATTCATCCATTTGATTAATTACTCCGCCCGGAAATAAAGGGCCTGTTCCCGGCAAAAACTGGGCATTAATTTCCGAATCAAATATAAATGAGATCAGTAGAATAACAAATATGGTAAAAAGGGTATGTTTAATACGATGATTTGTGTTCATTTTGCCTGATATTTTAAACCGAAAATTACAAAATATCTGAATAATCTACTACCTGAAATTTGTTAAAAAACGTTACACAACCTGAAAAATTATATTACCTCTCAGTTTGCATCCAGCCTGACAGCATTCAGGACTCCTTTAACCGAAAGAATCCGGTCGATCAGGTTTTTAAGATGCCCGGTATCTTTAACAAAAAGTTTGAGGGTACCTTCAAACATCCCGTCATTGGATTCAATCGCGATGGACCGCATATTAACTTTCAGATCTTTTGAAATTACATCAGTTATACGGTTCACAATCCCAATATCATCAACTCCCGTAATTTTTAGTGTAGTCTGATATTGCGATGTTTTCTCCGTATCAGTCCATTTGGCTTTTACCACCCTGTAACCGTAACGGGAAAGCAGCTGGGCCGCATTCGGACAATTCACACGGTGAATTTTAATGCCTTCAGTAACTGTCACAAAGCCGAAAATTTTATCGCCAAATATCGGATTGCAGCACTTGGACAGCTTATAATCCACATTGGCAATTTTATCATCAATAACCAGGTAATCATCAGTTTTCTCAACCGTATCGCTTAGAATTTTTTCTACACCTGATTTTTCAATAGTATCCTGAGGTTTAGGAGTCGTTTGTACTTCTTCCTGTTTAAGAAATTCCTTTATCTCAGCCAGATCTATTTTTTCGGTAGCGATAAGATAATAAAGATCCAGTGCCGTTTTCTGCTTATAATGCTTAAGAAGCTTGTTGACATTTTTATCATTGAAAGTGACCTTCCAGTTACGGAAGCGCCTTTTCAACATCTCCCTCCCGTTTTCAGCCTCACGCATTAATTCTTCTTTCAGCGAAAGCTTAATTTTATTCTTTGCCTTTGAGGTAACAACAAATTCAAGCCAGTCTCTTTTAGGCTTCTGATTTTTAGAAGTGATGATTTCAACCTTGTCTCCGTTTTTCATGACATGTCTGATTGGTACATTACGGCCATTTACCCTGGCACCAACACATGATGAACCTACGTCGGTATGGATATCAAAAGCAAAATCAAGAACAGTTGCACCCGAAGGAAACTGCTTCAAATCACCATTTGGAGTAAAAACAAATATTTCTTTGGAATACAGGCTCAGTTTAAAATTATTAATAAATTCCATAGCATCAGCTTCCGGAGTATCCAGTACTTCCCTCACTTTATTTAACCAGTCATCCAGACCGGAATCGCCTTTAATTCCTTTGTATTTCCAGTGGGCTGCGAGTCCTTTCTCGGCAATCTCATTCATCCGTTGTGTCCTGATCTGCACCTCTACCCAGTTTCCGCCGGGCACAATTACAGTAGTATGTAATGACTCGTATCCATTCGACTTGGGTACTGATATCCAGTCTCTCAACCGTTTTGGATTAGGTTGATAAGCATCAGTCACAATTGAATATACCCGCCAACAGTCAGATTTCTCTCTCTCAGGTTTACTGTTGAGGATGATTCTGATTGCAAACTTATCATAGACTTCCTCAAAATCAACATGTTGTTTTTTCATCTTAGTCCAGATGGAAAAGACTGACTTTGGTCTGCCTTTAATTTCAAAATCAAAACCTTCTTTGGTAAGTTTGGTTCTCAAAGGTCTTATAAAATCCTGAATAAATTTGTCCCTCTCGGTTGCACTCTCTTTCAGCTTTCTGACAATTGCATCATATTGCTCACTTTCCAGGTATTTCATGGCCAGGTCTTCCATCTCCGATTTCATGTTGTACAATCCGAGACGGTGAGCGAGGGGTGCATATAAATAAAACGACTCAGAAGAAATCCTGAGCTGGTCCTGTTGTTCATACTCATCCAGCACACGCATCAGGTGAAGCCTGTCTGATAATTTAATCAGGATAACTCTTACATCGCTGGCCAGTGTAAGCAATAATTTCCTGAATTTTTCGGCCTGGGATGCGCTCCCCTTTGTTTCAATACCTGATATCCTTGCCAGGCTGTCAATCATCAGCGCAATGTGTTCCCCGAATTCTTTCTTAACTTCCTCGATGGAAAGGTCACCCTCGTCAACAAAGGGATATAACAGCGTACAGGCAACCGACCGGGTTCCCAGGCCAATCTCATCGATCACAATATTTGCCACATGCAGGGAATGAATAATTCTGGATTCAGGGGTGTTGGTAAGCTTATTCTCTGCCAGATGGTTCGAAAGTGTATGAATCTTATGTATCAGTTCGGCATCTGAAGGATGCGCTGAGGATTTTCCAAAATCCAGAAGTTTTTTGTAAAGCCCCGGAATATTGCTGGTTCTCTTTGTATCAATCATGGGCACATTATATTGAATAGACGCTATGCAAATATAAACAGTTTACCTGATAAAAACCCAAAAAAAGACCCTGCCGGTAAAGTATAAACCAACAGGGCCGATATTTTAACAAAAAGACTAATTATCTCAGGCTAACTCCCAATCCTGCAGTAACTACTGAGTAATTTGCATAAGTATAATCTCCATGTATGGTAATAACTCCGAGTTTTAACCTTAAACCAGCATTGAGCCTGGGATTGGTTGTACTGCCATCCGTGTTTTTTATGGTCATATTAAACGGATCAGTAGTTACAGTCACATCTGCCTGACCATTTGTAACCGTTCCCATTGGATAATTACCTGTAAGAGCCAGTGACATTTTAGTGGAACTGATACCCACTCCTCCGTAGAAACTTATTACCGGAAGATTTGCTGAAACCAGCAAATTCATGGTAAAGCTGGAAACTTCAAGTCCCATAGCCTGGTTGTTAAATGTAGTAGCATCCGAGGCACTTGAAGGTAAACCAATATCTCCAGGCATTACAGAAAGTTCAGAATTTGTAGTTAATTTAGTGTACCCTCCCATCACTGAAAGATGCAGTACAGGAATCCGGTTAATAGCCGGAATCCATTGTTTCAGGCTGTGTTTAAGTCCGATTCCCCATAACCCAACTGATGAGCCACTATTGGCTACATCAACGGTTGGCATGAAACGACCAATCACTTCGGTACCTTTTATGAGTCCCACACCCAGCTGTACCATCGGAGTAGGAATAAAACCAACCCCTGTTCCCTTCGGGGTATTGAATGAAGCCAAATCAACTCCTTGTTCAGAATATGTAATCTGGGGGCCTACCTCTTTGCTACCAGCTACTGTTGGAGCCAGGGAATTATTATGGTCATAATCTCCGGAAAAGTTTTCAATGTTATTTAAATCGAAAGTCTTGTCCTGGCTGGGTACAAGTGCCATGTTAAATGTAAGCGTAATATCAAAACCACCCAGTTTATGTGGTTTGGCTGTATTATACCACCCCCCGCTCAAATCGGCTCCCAGGGCATTTGCATAAGGAGTAAGATAGGCTTTAAACAATGCTTCCCCGTCCGTTTTTGCCCCGGTAATCATGTTACCTACATCACTTATCTGAGCTTGCAGGGAGGCTGCTGAGATAAGCAGTCCCAACATTAGGATCTTCATTTTTAAACCTGTGATTCTTTTTCTCATAGTTTTGGTCATTTAATTAATTAATTGGCGCTAATATAAAATAATTCAAACTGTTACAATACAAATATACCCTGAAAACGGCCATTTGTCAACGTTTTTTACGTGCAACAGTTGAAAAAGTTTATCAAATTTCATAAGTGAAAAGTCATGAATCTAACAATCAGCCGAATAGATTCAAATTAGAAAAATGAAATACTACTGTCCGGTTGATTACCAATCAAGTGATCAATAGTATTGAAAATCAATTTGTTTTGCCCCTGACCCTAAAGGTCTGCCTGCCGAGAACAGTACAGGCAGGGAGTAAATTGATTTTCTTCACACCCTTTAGGGATGGGGCAAATGAAGAAAATCAATGACTTTTTTAGGTAAATATGAAGACAATTATAAAATGGAATAAACTATAATTAGAGTCTGTCAATAAAGTCAAGTGTCTGGATCAAAATGTTCGGGAACAAAGCCTGTCCCGTTCTAAACGGGACAGGCTTTGTTATCGGACATTATGGACAGACACTACTGTTAGTCTCTTTAATAATTCTAAGTAATTTATCAATGGAATATGGTTTGGTGAGCAAGTTGGTGAATCCGGCACTCTTAAAATCATCAAAAAACATGGAAGGATTATGAGCTGTAAGTGCAATTACCGGAATTGCTGACAATGGCGCCGTCAATTGCTCCCTGATGTATTTGGTCGTTTCCAGCCCATTCATCACGGGCATTTCAATATCCATAAAAACAAGATCAAAGTGTTCTTTCTGAAGCAAATCCACAGCTACTTTCCCATTTTCTGCCTCCCGGCACTCACAACCCAGTTCTTCGATAATTGCCAGTAGCAACATCCTGTTAATTATAATATCATCAACAATCAAAATTTTCAAATGCTTCATCTTGCTATAAACTGCTAATTACCGAATGATTGAGAATACTTTTTACCATAAATGAATAATAATCATAAATATATGATGGAAAAGAATGAAATGAATTAGTATGATTTAGCCCAAATCGCTTAGTGTTTTAACAATTTTCATACTCTTAATTTCAACCTTGCTCCCGTCCAGATCAATAATTTTGTCATTTTTAAATTCAGTAAGTGTACGAATAAGACTCTCTTTGGTTGTCCCTGCCAGTTCAGCCAGTTCTCTCCGGGTAAAAGGAAATTCAAATTCCTCACCATTAAATACATCTGAAAAATAGAGGATAAGATCCGCGATTCTGCCTGGTAACTGCTTATGAGATTGGGCCAGTAGTTTCTCAAAAATGAATAATCCGTTTTCACTGATCAGATTAATCAGCTTCAGGGCATACCGGCCATTTTCTTCAAGGATATTGGTGAACGTAGAACGGTCAATAAAGAATATTTCAGTCGGCTCAATGGCTGATGCAGAATACTGGTGGATATCCTGACCAAAAATGGACATCAGCCCCAGGTAATTTCCGGGCGTCTCAAGTTTTAGTATAATTACCTTGCTGTTTTTTCCTTCTTTATAAATTTTTACCATGCCGGATTTAACCAGCATAATATGTGAAGTCCGTGTATTTTGTAAGAAAATTACATCTCTTTTATTATACCTCACCTGGTTACTATTGTCCCTTATCTGAATAACCTGTTCTTCTGTAAGAAGCCCTGAATAAGGAATTTTGAAGTCAAAAATATCATCAGCAAGTCCGTCTGTCAAAATACCCATACCATATTATATTTAAAGATGTTTTCAAACTTTTAAATATATAAAAATCTTTGTTGCCTGAGAAAAAAAAATCTAAAATGATGATTTAAATCATCAATTTGAGGTAAGGCATCTCATAAACAAATAATTGTCTTCTTATAAACATATCTGGTATATTTACGTACCAGTAAATGTCCGTGATCAGGGGCTTTTATTAAATTTTACAGATATCAAAATATAGCATCAATTAAACTACGTTAAATAAAATGTTGTACGCCGGAAATGAAAAACAAAACCAAAAACCCGTAAAGCCTGCAGTAAACATGAAAGAAAAAAACAAACCCACGATTCTCGTTATTGACGATTCAACTACAAATGTAGTATTACTGGAAGCCATTCTCAATGACCACGGTTACAAAATTGATACTGCTTTCAATGCCAAAGAAGCTTTTCAAATCATCTCCCGTCAGTTGCCGGACCTGATATTACTTGATTTGTTGATGCCAAGGATTAATGGTTATGAATTTCTTGAATCAATAAAATCAAAAGAAGCAACCAGAAATATTCCTGTTGTTGTTATTTCAGCGGTTACAGATAATGAAAATATAAAGAAAACGATGAAGCTGGGTGCACACGACTATATAAAGAAACCAGTAGATATACAAAATCTGGTGGACAAGGTAACTTCCATATTGGGAAACTAACAAGTAAAAATTATTCTGTATTTAATAATACTTTCGAGAATCAAAGTATGACAGGGAAAAAGGTAAATGCCGCTGCCGTTTCGGGGAAAGAACATTCCACCGTTATCTCATCAAAAGAGATTGAAGCAATTTTTTCTTCTATTGACGGAAAAATTATTTCCCTGCATGATTGTTCAGGAGAAGATTTTCTGACATTAAACAAACATTTTAAAAGCTATTACCGGGACTCAAATGATATTGCTGAAAATGCAACTGCCATTCTTTCACTGCTATCAGGTGAACAGAACAAAAACATGTTCGGCAGACTGGTTAACCTGAATGACAATATTCAATCACTTCTAAAATCATCAGACAAACGTTTCACAGATATTTTCAGTTTACTTCAGGAACTGCAGGAAAAACTTTCAAAATTATTTGTTCCACTCAATAATTTCCGGCAGGATTTTACTACCCTCAAATTACTCGGAGCCAATTTACGGCTCGATAGTATACTCGAAAATTCAGGCTTATCAGGTTTACTGGAAAACAACACTCAGGATCTTGACGAATTCGTGAAAGAAGTCAGGTTACGATGCCAGACTTTTGATGATAAACTCTCTCATATTAAAACAAATGTTGGTGAGTTTACTGATTCTTCTGAATTATTTTCCAGATCCAACAGTACATATACATCTGAGATTATAGGTTATCTTGAAGAAAGTATCAGCATTTTTAATACAAAAAATAAACAGGCGGCTGAACTGATACCTGTTTTAAACAAGAAAACAAAAGATACTGCAGATAATATTGAGAAAATCATTACCAATCTTCAGTATCATGATATCATTCGTCAGAAAATAGAGCATATACAGCATACCCATGACGAACTCCTTATTGAAATCGGAGAACTCAATAAACAGGAAACAAAAAAAGAGTCAGAACATTCAGGGATACTTTTAAGTAGAGTAAAGGATATAGCCGGACTTCAGGCCGCACAACTCATGCAGGCAAATAAAGAATATCAGTCTGCTATTGAAATTATAACAGGAAAATTTTCTGAAATTGGAAATAATATCAACGAAATATATGTGATCTGCAAAGATTTGTACGAGGGAAGCAGCCAACGGACTTCATCCTACCAGAGTATCCGTCAAAGTCTTGAAAAAACATCGGCATATACTGCTGCTTTAATGGAATACTGGCAGGGTACAATCAGCAGGGTAAATCAAATTTTACAGGAAATTAAAGGACTTGAAAGCATATTTTCTGACATTAGTGAAATGCAACAGGTACTGGAAAACCTGGTGCAAATAGTTAAGCAAAACCTGAATGAACATTCCGTTGCTGAAAACAGGCAAACCATGACTCAGATAAGTTCGCTGACTGCAGATATTAAGAACTTTTCACAACTAGTTAAGGAAAACTTTATTCATCTTGAGAAAATATCTACTGATCTTAAATCCAGTTTGTCTTCCAAAGAACCTGAAAACAATCCGGAGATTTCCTTAAAAAATTTCTCATCAGAAATGACTCAGGTGCTGGATGATCTGATCCGGAATGATCAGGATATCAATTTCCGGCTCAGGAACGTCAGAGATAAAAGCTTTGAAATATCAAAGGACATTCGCGGAGCCATAGAAAATGTCAAATATTATGATTTCTTTGATAAAGTTATTGAAGAAATTGTAAATGAACTGAATTCATTGAATCTCCGTTTAAAATCGGGAAAAGAAGACCAAAAGCAGTCAAGGGAAGAAAACCTTTTAAATCTAAAGAAACGCTATACCATGGAAAGTGAACACCGGATTCATAATGAAGTTTCGGGTGTTTCGGAACAATATGAAAATAATGAGGATGAAAACACCAATGATGATAATCTTGAATTGTTTTAAAAATATCAGTACAAATGGATAATTCGTTATTCCAGCTTAAGCCTGGAAAAGGTAAGAATCAAAAATCTGCAAGCATCACCATAGGCGGAGATTTTACGATCAATAATATTACGGAATTAAAAAAGAGTATCACTGATGCGATAGATGCCTATGATAAGATCAACTTATCAGTAAACAACCCCGATAACATTGACCTGACAGCAATTCAACTTCTAATTTCGCTGCAAAAAAGTGCTTCTGTTAAAAACACAGAATTAAACCTTAATTTTTCTGTTCCTGAGGACCTTAGTCTGATCCTCGAACACTCAGGTTTTTCCTTTCATTTAATAAAGTCAAACAACCAATAAAGAAACATAAAGCATTATGGCAAAAACTATACTCATAGTGGATGATTCCGAAAGTATTCGCGAAGTTGTAAGCTTCACACTTGAAAACGAAGGATATGAAGTACTGCCCGGGATTGATGGTAAAGATGCGCTGAAATATCTTGATGGCAGATCAATCGACCTGATAATAACTGACCTTCATATGCCGGTTATGGATGGCATTGGCTTGATAAAAGAAGTCCGGCAAATGGACAATTATCAGCGTATCCCAATTCTTTTTCTGACAACCGAATCACAGGCTGCCAAAAAAATGGAAGCCAAAGAGGCCGGAGCAACCGGCTGGATTATCAAACCCTTTGTTCCCGCAAAACTTATTGCTGCCATTAATAAAGTTGTCAGGTAATGGAAAATTTTAAAGCAAAATTTGTTGAAGAAGCCACAGAGCATATCAATGATCTGGAGAGTGCGCTGTTGCTGCTTGAAAAGAATTCAACTGATAAAGCGCTGATTGAGCGTGTATTCAGAGCAATGCATTCCCTTAAAGGAGGGGGTGCCATGTTTGGATTCGAGAAGATAAGTGAATTTACGCACCACCTGGAAACCGTCTATGACCTGGTGCGTAATGAAGAAATGGAGATTTCAGAAAATATGCTGAATTTAACACTCGCAGCAGTAGATCATCTGAAATTGCTCTTAAACGAAGATATATCTGAAAGTGAGGAAACTGAGCAGCAACATTATAAGTTAATAGAGGATATCACCAAACTGATCTCAGAAAAAGAGAGCAAAAGTGATAACAATGAAAATTTACCAGAATCAGCAATTGAAAAAACGGGAAACCAACCTATCAAGACCTATTTCATTCATTTTGAACCCAATGAAGAAATATTTAATAATGGCACAAATCCACTGTATCTGCTGGACGAATTAAATTCACTGGGAGAATCTGTTGCCATTCCGCACTTAAATAAAATTCCGGAGCTGAACAAACTCAACCCCCAAAAGTGCTATACCTATTGGGAAGTTTTTTTGGCTACTTCAGAAGATATTAATACCATAACCGATGTATTTATATTTGTTGAAGAAGAATGTACACTTGAAATACAGCATCTCTCTGATCATAATTTGCTTAAGAATGATGCATTTGTAGCCAAAACGCGAGAAATCAGAAAATCCGGAAAAGATATCGGCATTACCGAGCTTCAAAATTTCATAAAAACAATTTCAACTAATACCAGGCAACTCCAAAAGAAACAAACTAACAGTAAAACCAACTCAAAAGCTAAAGAAAATGCGATCTCCAGTATCCGTGTTTCATCTGATAAACTTGATCATTTAATGAACCTGGTGAGTGAACTGGTGACAACACAGGCCAGACTGAGTCTGTTTGCCGAAGAAGAAGGCAACCCGGAACTGGTTATGATTGCTGAGAATGTTCAGAAACTTTCAAGACAGTTAAGAGATAATGCTTTCAGCATAGTGCTGATTCCAATTGAAAATATGCTCACCCGATTCCAGCGACTGGTAAGAGATCTGTCTTCTGAACTTAAAAAAGAAGTCACTTTTATCACTGAAGGGGCAGAGACAGAGCTTGATAAAACAATTATCGAAAATCTTGCTGATCCATTAATGCATATCCTTCGAAACAGTCTGGATCATGGCATTGAAAAAGCTTCAGAAAGAGAGAAACATGGCAAACCACGGCAGGGTAAGATAGTTCTCAAGGCATTTTATTCAGGAGCCAGTGTACATATTAAAATAAGCGATGACGGCGCCGGTATTGATACTGATAGGCTAAGGGAAAAGGCCATACATA
>DASQZP010000523.1:0-3684 GCA_035638655.1 Bacteroidales bacterium | reverse complement strand
CCGTAAAATCGGGACAGGTTTTGCAAACCGCTCAGAGTCCTATTTATTGTGCTTTCGTTATTTTAATATTCTAATAGTGTTTTCTTTTGTTTATCAGTCAAATAGTCTAATTCAGAAACTGATATTTCTATCAAACGACCATTTATATGTTTAAATAACTTTTCAATTTCTCCGTTTCGTTTAATCACAGAACTAATTGAATCAGGATTATCTGTCAAATCGTCTAGAACAATCAAATTCTCAGCTTTAAAAATATTTCTTGATTTATGGTCTGAATATGATTTTCCTTCATTTACATGAACACTTGACCATTTGTAATTCATTTGAATGAAGTCAACATAAATCCAAATGAAAAATATTGCGATTGGTGTTCCTAAGATATTTGAATATAAACGTATTAATTTTCTGTTTCTATAATTCTGTTTGTCAAGTTTTCTTAGTGTCAAAAGTGAAATTACGGTGCCAATTGAAACGAAAACAGCAATAAAGAAGAAAGCCCAATTGTCATCATATTCACTTTGTGATGCTTTATAAATCAAATACCAAAATAGAATTGGAGTCAAACAAACCAAAATCCATAATATTCTTAATAGTATTCTTTTCATCTATTACTTATTTTTCAAATTGAGTACTCCAGTCTGTTTATAATGAAGCACAACATTTGTGTATACGCAATATTGCGCATTATAAAAATATAAAGCGCAATATTGCGTATACCATCTTTTGAATTTAGAAATTATTTTTTGGATAATGAGCCAATCTCACCACTTTTTTTCAACCTTAAAAAATACCACTACAACAAAAATATTTTAATAACCACTGTAAATCAGAGCATTTATCAAAAATATCCTACAGATTATTTCACATATCCAGCTCATCCATCGGATTCTTGTCCTTATCCGTACCACCAGAAAAGTGCATGAAAATTTCTGATACCTTAACACTGCTGTGCCCCGGATTTTTCTGAAACATCCTGATATCTTTTCATTAGTGTCCGGCGAAATACTCCTGATTTTCAGTTGTTTATTATATAGTTCTTTAACCTCCTGGCAATTCTGGTTTCTAAGCAGTCCATTTAGGTGCTATATCCAGTAGAGATATGCTCAGGATTTGCAATATTTCGTAAGTTGAGCGGTTAACTTTTAATTTGTTACGATCCATTGCAATCATGCAGTAGGGATTATTGCCGGGTAGACCAGGATTTTCACCGTATTTAGGGTCGTTCCCCAAAATGATTTGGTTTTCAGGTGAAGGAAACATATATTTTTATTTTTCTGCATCTTATGAAAGAAGCTTGTAGTGAGAGCGGGACTTGAACTCACGACCTTCCCGATTATCGGGACGCTCTAACCAGCTGAGCTACCAAAACCTGAGGAGTGCACCAATCCCTCGATATACGACCTGCTCTTCATCCCCTTAATCTGCTTTTCACGCTTTAACGCAGCCGTCTTTTCCCGGTGTTCCTCGTAATAAACAAGTTTCCAAGGTCGATAGGGTTTGGTTGACGGAGTTGCCCCTGCATTATATCTGGCCAACCTTACTGAAAGATCTGAACAATAACCTATATAATAGCGGCCATTTTGCTCACTTTGAAGAATGTAAACATAATAGAACATAGATAAATTTAACAAAAAAGGTCGCATTTGAAAATGCGACCTTTTTTTGTAGCGAGAGCGGGACTTGAACCCGCGACCTCATGATTATGAAGAATGAGGCGCAAAATTATATTGGATTAATAATGAAATATTTGCGAGACTTGTTAAATTTATTTGCGTGCATTTTGCGTGCAGCAAATGGATTCTTAAACCGGCAGAAGTTTGAAAGGATTGGTAATCGTTTTATTGCCGAATAATTTTAGAAGAGCTACTGAATCATTTTTATCGATTTTAGCTTTCTCAATTTTCTTAAATTGAAATGGTTGATTTAAAGCAGGTATCCTTGATGCAAAGAAGGGCCATAATTGATTGCTCTCGTATTCTTTGTTAAGCTTCGGGAAGTCTATGATTGCCTGCAGATTTGATTCTTTGTAATCCTCCGAATATTTGAAAGTCCATTTCTTGCCATCATAAGTCAAAGATCCAACCAATAAAGTTTCATATTTCAGATGAAACTCTCCCTTTGAATCAGCCGGATTGTCTATGAAATCCATGCCTTCAATCTTCCACAGTATCTTTTTAATTTTTTCTATCATGTTGCAAAGTTAAATATTTTCTTAATACGATCATGTCTGTATGCCAAACAAGCTTTTATCACATACCTTCTTTCAAAACTAAGAAGTTGTCTAAATTCATTGTCTATCAGGTCATAAACTTTAAGTAACGATTCGTCACTACAGACATTAATAATGGTCTCACAGTTAACCGTAAATGGAAGACTTCTCAATTTTTCAACCAAATCAAAATGATTAATGTGATTTAGGCCATCCCATCCAATTTTGGGTGAACTTCCTTCAGCATACTTCTTAATAAACGTTTCAAGCCGGGATTTGCTATCATATATCCATTTTAGCTTATCCTCATGATCATTCCAAAACAAACCACGTGCCGTGTCATAAATTGGGGAGAATACAGGTTGGGACTTTCCTCTGACATCTCGTATTATAGCCCAGTTATAGAAATGCCTGTCGTTGTTGCCGATGAGCGCATCAAAGACTAATAATTTAATATAGTCCATCATAAGGACACAGTAGTCATCAGGGAAGAAATGTTTCAAAGTCAATTCGGTGAATTGAACAGTAAAAAAATCCGGTGAAAGATTTTGTTTTTCAATTTCTTCGACAAAGCTCTATCAGTGAGATAGCCTGCATATAGATCTGCTCCGTGATCAAGTACCTGATTATGTCTTTCCGATAGAAAATATCTGGATAAGAACCTAACCTGTCCACCAAACCATCCTAATTCAGAGTCAGCCATATTGAACTCCAAAACTTCACCAATACAGTTTAAGAGATGTTCAGTAATAGCCTCTATCGGATAATGCTTATGTCCATGTTTCGCTATGTATAGAGGCCAGGTCTTGGAGTTTGACTTTCTCCCAACACCATAATGGTAATACCTGATAAAGTCTTTTGGGGCATCACCCATAATCGCGATGTCCGTTACAATAAAGTATTGATGCTTTTTTACAAAGGGAATAGAGCCCGGCTTTGGGTTAAAACCGCTGTAATCAATTATTGGAAGTGCTTGAATATGCTTTTTTTTCTTCAAGTTAATCTATTTGCTTTATAACAACCATTTACAAAAGAGGCTAACCTTTTTCCCAGAAATGCTATATCTGGAATACCAGGGGCCTATTTCCAATAGATACAGGAACCTTTTATCTCGCGGTAACAAATAGGGCACAAAACCTATCGAAGAATACGCAGTTCCTCTGTTTGATCTCACAGAAAAAGGTGTTGCACCATCAACCTTACCAAACTTATTTATATATTTATCCTGTCCTAAGTTAGATCAAAAATAAAAAGAACGAAGGATAACCTATAAAATTAATTGACCATTTCCATGTTAAATTTAAAACTAAGAGAGGATTTTCGCGGAAAGAAACTTAAAGGTATTAAACTACTACCCGTTTGCTCCATTCCCATTACAGGAAAATCTTCACTACTACGGGTTAGTCCGTCCCAACATAATGCCTTGCCATTCGGCCTTTGGGTTGTACCCATTGTACCTTTCGCTTTGCATCATT
>DASQZP010000522.1:0-4580 GCA_035638655.1 Bacteroidales bacterium | reverse complement strand
TAACACTGCCCGGGGTTTTTCTAAAATTACTGATTCGAAAATATTAAATATTAAACCGGTATGTCTTCATGTTGTTAAAACCCAAAAATCAGCTCCTTTCAAATCGTTTTTGCCATCTAAATTACCCATGAATCTTAAACCGGACGATATTGCCATTATTAATCAAGTCTCTTTAAATGAAAACATTTCAAGTGGTAGCGATTTAAAAATACCAGAACGATAAACTCTTATAAAAACAAAACAATAAAGTTAATGATAATGACACAGTGACCAATGAACCGGGAATCAATTAACAAATGGTTACTGTGAGAACAAGATTTAAAAATAGAAAGCCATCTCCATTATCAGTAGAGATGGCTTTGATGAAAGCACTAAATATACTTTCACTTTGGGTTTATGATGTGTGTTATTTATTTCAGATTTTATCTGAAGGATTGGGGTTGAAGATATCTACTCTCTCTTTTCCTTTTACGGCAATTTCACCAAGCATACCTTTCCTTACCACTCTGGTCAATGAATGATCAACCAATTTTACTGTTTCCGGCACTGGAAAATCCAATTCGAAAACACCGGTACTTCCCGGAGGTACATGCATGGTTTGTACAAACCGTTCAGGTTTATTTATAATAGCTCCGGCACTCCATGCTTTGGTAAAGATATTTCCTATAGGGTGGAAACTCGAGGTTAAATTCGGTCCGCCATTAACAAAGAATATTCTTGCTGTTTCTCCTGTTTTAACCTGCATGGCACCATGAACATCCGGTGTTAATGCATGTTTTTCACCATTTAATACCACATAAGTCGGATCTTCTGCGAGCATGCTTTTAAAGTCAAAATCATGTAAACCGCCTTCGCCCGCTTCCTTAACGGTATATATTTCATTCTGACCTACATAAAATTCGTGGTCAACTTTAGGTAATCCTTCTGGTGGCTCAACCAATATCATACCATACATACCACTGCTAATGTGATAATCCATATTAGGTACTGCACAGTGATAGATAAATGCTCCCGGATACATCGCTTTAAATCTCATATTGCTTTTTTCTCCCGGAGCTACTAATGTGGCCATATTACCTCCACCCGTACCATAGACAGCATGCATATCAATATTATGCATTCTTGATGTGGAATTTTTCAATGTCAAATTAACCGTATCGCCTTGACGGACACGTATCATCGGACCGGGAATCTGTTCATTCCATGTCATATATTTAAACACAACACCCGATTCAATCCGAGCGGTTACTTCTTTTGCTTCCAGTGTTACATCATGCGAGATAGCATGATTTCGATGTATCGGCGCCGGTATTTTTGTCGGATCAGCAGCTACCCGTTTAGCAATTGTACCGGCTGGAAGGATAGAACCAATCGATTTTTTGGGAACTTCTTTTTTAGCTATTGATGGCAAAAAAGGTATCGTAGCCCCTGCTACTCCACCCGTTACCACCATCGAACCCATTACTTTTAAAAAATTTTGTCTGGTGATAATTTTTTTCGATTCTCCTGTTTGCTCTCTTTCATTATCTAATACTTCATTATTCATAACACTCACTCCTGCATTTCATTATATTAGGAATTAATACTATTTTATCTTAATTAAACCCAAAAAAATTAAAAGTTTTATTTAACCCGATCAACAAAACATGTGAGATTTTATGATTAATCATATGACACTTGTTTTATTAATTGATAATAATATAAGAATTAAGACTATTTTATCCTAATTAAAAATATTTTTTTTAAATAAACAAATAAGAATAACCTATGTGATTGTTTTCACCACTATCATCACCCTTCAACAAATATACAGGTTTATCCTTAGACAGGGTTTTTACTATTTCATTACGATCTTCCCTTCCCGGGTTATTCTTTGATCGGGACCCGGAGGTACTGTGGGGAAACTGTCTATCGGAATACTGGGATCATAATTATTGGGAACGTAGTGAGTATGATTCCCGTGTGGTACCATCCGGTACGGTTTGGAATTAAAAACATCCAACGAATCTAACAAAGCAATTATCATGACCACTGCAATTATAAAAGCAATGATGAGATTTCTCTTTTTATTTGACGGCATTGAGAGAATTAATTCAACTGAAACCTACAATTTTATCGCGCTTGCCCAAAAATAGTATCTGCCACCGGCGTTTGCAATTATTAATTGGTACCGGGCGGTTATATTAAACAATCTTACTATTTAACAAAATTTGCCTTTAGTGAAAAAAAATCAATGGCAATGCAATAAGGCCATAACGTTCTCGTTATTTTATCGAATCGAGACATGGTATAATAGGATCTTCCATACTCTCGGTTAAGGGATAAGAGAAAGAAAAGGGATTGATTTAACGATCAATCCCTTTTTCTATTCACAAAATCCGATATGTTAAAACAGGCTCTTTAATTATTATCCCCTTTGGCAGGCGAATTTTCAGTACTGATATTCATTTCTTCATCATACCGCTCACCGTGAATATTTCTCATTACCTGGTGACGAAAATCACAAGCCAGTTGAAATGCTTTATCCTCACCATATTTATTTATACTCCACTGCTTATTTTTAGTAGTGCCCGGTTTGGGTGACCATGTAACCTGATAGTATTCACTTACGGTACCACTCCGATTACGTTTTTTGGTCCTATTCACACCTATCACACCTGTCTTATTTCTTCGATCACTCTTCACAAGCCTTCTGGTACGTTTTGTTGGAATAGACTTCATGGCTTGTTCAGCCATTTTACGAGCCTTCTTTGCTATTTTAAGAGCCCGCTCTTTTCCGCCATACTTATTATCAGAATAAAGCTTGGAATATGTTTTTCCATTTTTATAGACACGAACGTACCACCCATGTGTTCCCTTAGAATCCACACGGCTGATCCCCTTCATGTCATTTTTTCTTTTAGCCATAACACGATTGATTAAATATTACAGTCCTAAGTATAAAATTAACCATTTAACACACAATTTAAAGTACAACAATTAAAATAGAATAATTCAATAGATTTTTGAAAATAACCACCTATTTATAACCGATATAATATGTTTAATTATGATGGAACGATTTGAAATTGTTGGTTAATGTAACAAGTTCAAATTAATAATTTAAAACACACACTTTTTTTGAAAAATCTCTACTGACAAATGGCTACGGTCTTTAAACCATATTATGTAATTTTATCGATTTGAAAATAAATAAATAAAGATAAAAAAACATCTATAATTAAATGTTGTTGAAACACAATAGCTTACATATTAAACACTAAATAAACGCCAATGAATATCTTGAACTTTGATCCCATAATAAGTTGTGGGTCCCCTTTACCATTAAGATTAGAATGATAATTATTCAATTGCATATATTCATATAATAATAATTTTTATTCAAATAGGCACATTCTAAATAATATTATCAGGCTTGAAGAATATTATAGACATCATCATGCTATTAAATTAACGATGCATCGTTAATTTAATAGATCATTCATTTCGTTTACTATAATAAGAAACAGCCACCGATTCACAATATTGTAACGCAGCAGGCTTGTCAATTTCTAACCATACTTCTTTTATACGTTTATCAGACAATATTAATTCCATAATCCTTCCGGCTAAATGTTCAATCAATGTATAATTTGAGTGGGTGACCTCTTTTAGGATTCTATTTCTGAGTTCTTCATAATCAATAGCGTCTCTTAAATCATCAGTTTTTATGGCTTTTCCACCATCAAACGCCAATTTCAAGTTGATTAATAATTCCTGTTTACGTTTCTGTTCCCATTCATGTGCCCCTATAAAAGCGAGTACACGCATGTTCTTTAGTTTAATAATCATTTCGATCAATTAATCAAATGTTCGCCACCATCAACATGAATGCATTCCCCGGTAATAAATGTGTTTTCGATTAAAAACCATACGGTCCCGGATATAAGTTCCGGATTACCGGTTCTTTTTAGTGGAACTGATTCAGACCTCTTCTCCATATAACCTGGTTCGGATGTTTTGGGTGGTAGTATAGGACCCGGGCAAATTCCATTCACACGTATGTGAGGTGCCAATTCTTTAGCTGCCATCCGGGTGAAATCATATAATGTTTTTTTGGATAATGTGTACCCAAAATACTCAACGGCTAATTGATTTATTTTCGTATCAGTAATATTGATAACATGCCCCGTCTTTAGTCGTATTGCGAAATCTCGTGTAAGTATATACGGCGTTTTAAAGTTGATCAAAAAATGCCTTTCCAGGCGATCCATATCATAGTCTAAAAAAGATCCTGATTCATAGATTGAAGCGTTATTAATCAATATTTCCAGATTAGGAAAAACCTCGATAACCTGATCAATTAATTTTGTTGTCTCTTTCGGGTTCTCAAAATTTGTCTGAAATAGTTCACATTCAACTCCTAATGATCTTACACCTTTTTGCAATTTCTGTGCTTCTTCGAGAGAATAATTGTAATGCAAGGCAATGTCGTAACCCTTTTGGGCTAATTCAATTACAATGGCTTTACCTATGCGTTTAGCTCCTCCAGTAATAAGCGCAGCAGGACGTTCTCTTTCGACCATATCATATCCTCCTTC
>DASQZP010000521.1:0-2868 GCA_035638655.1 Bacteroidales bacterium | reverse complement strand
ATCTGGAAGATTGTATATACCGGAGAAAATTAATTCTGAGCTTTTAAATCTGGAGGCGGACTGTATGAGACAGTCCGCCTTTATTTTTTTAAGAATATGGGCAGGCTTACCAACGCAATCCAAAATGATGGATAACCCATCCCACAAACCAGCTTATAATGGAAATACCCAAGCCATAAAGGGGATAAAATAAAAAACCCAGTACCGCAGTTGAGCTGCTCTGCAGATCAATGGTACCATGAGCATATAGCAGAAATAACATACCGGTGCCATAGGACATCCAAAACAGGTAGGGAAATCTTCGGCTTAGTTTACCCGCCAGGAACCACCAGAAAGCTGGGATCAGGTTTAAAGCCGAAAAGACAAATACTTTTTGGGACACAATACCCCAATACACCTCAAAGCATTCCCACCCTAAAACAATTGAGGCAAAGATGCGTCCCGTTAATGGTACAGCCAAAGCTGAAATAACTACAAATAACAATAAATGGGTTGGTAACTGACAATTTTCGGAAGCTATATCACCTTGAGTCATCTGTTCTTTTTCTCGTCTTCTCCCTTTGGATCTACATGAATTTTGAACATACAAAAAGACTTTAACACCATTTTATTTATTCAACATGTTGTTCGAGTGATGTCAGTGCTTGTTCAATATCTTCGAGCAAGGGATCGAACTTTTCTCTCGCCGCCCGCTGATTCAGAATCCAAACCACTGCGGCAACCAAAATGATAACCCCGGCATAGCCTGCCTTAAACCAGATCGAAGCATCAAATCCCGCCGTAAAGGTAAGCAATCCGACTGCTATTGGTAAAATATACCACCAGCCGATATTTTTCAGTAACGATTTCTGCTTGCGAATAGCCTTTCGTTCTTTTTTCAAAAACTCGCTTATGGGCTGATCAGGCGATGGTTGTTCGGCAAAGGATGCCTTTTGGGTTTTCTTGAGCCGAATCCAGATTAATATTCCTGCGGTCACCAATATTGCACTTCCCACCCGTTTCCAGGTCGATTCCGCCGTGACCAACAGCACGAAAAAAACGGCGATGATTATTATACAGGCAATAATCTCCAGCCGGTCCCTGGAACGAATGCGAGACTCCAGTGCAATCATTCTGTTATTGATCATGGCAATGAGTTCCGATGGACCGTAATCAAACTTTTCCCTTGGCTCCTCTGCTTTCCATACTTTCTTAAGCTCATCAAGCTCCATTTCGTCCGTCAATTTTTTTCGAAATTTTATTTTTTATGCGATGCAATTTGACGCCTACATAATTCTCTGTAAGGTCGGTGACATAGGCAATTTCTTCATAACTAAAATCCTCCAGATACATACTAATGATGGCTTTTTCAGAGGAATTCAGCGTATCTATAGCAGCATGAAGCCGGTCCAGTTTCTCAGTGCCGGTTTGCCCTGACCGACGGCTTACCTCCTCCTTTGAATTCTGCTCCTCCCTGTACTTTTTATAGTATTCCCGACGCGTATTCTTTTTCCTCTGAAAGGAGATCGCCGTATTCACAGCCACCCGGTAGATCCAGGTATTTAAACTGGCGTTGTTTTCAAAAGTAGGCAGCGATTGCCATATCTGAATCAGTACCTCCTGAAACAGATCCTTCTCATCCTGCCTCCTCTGGGTATATACCCGGCATAACCGACGCAGACGCGGCTCATTTTCTTTGATTATGTCTGCAAATTCTTGTTCTCTCACCTGCCTGATTGTTTCACCTGACTGGAAGAAAAGACCTCATTACGTACAAAAAATTCATCCCTGAGCCGGATTGGTACCGGTTCGCCCTTGCCAAGTAATTTCTTATCCGCACGATCCAATGCATCCGATGATATACGAACGGCATGAATATGCAGATGCGGTTCACTGGTGTTGCCCGTATTTCCTACCCGTGCCAGCGGTTCACCTTCTTCAATATGTTGTCCAGCCTTCACACTTATACTGCCCTGCTTTAAATGTGCTAACAGAATATATAAATCCTCATGCCTTATCCAGATATGATTTCCTGCCGCATGCTCGGGCTTCATATGAGGTGGAGACTGATCAGGCATGCTGTCTGTTTCTGATATTATGGTGCCGGATACGGGCGATACCACCCGGACGCCAAATATCCGGTAATTATTCGGATTTTCCGGCATCAGCGAAGCGCCCCGGAATCCCCAGCTATTCAATTGATTAATATCGAGGGCAAATTTTTGAGAATGGGCGGCCAATCCGTGGTAGTTAATCAGCGGAAATGCTCCTCCCTGCACCACATAGAAAGATCGTCCCTTGAGGGGAAAGCCCAGCTCTACTCCCTTGACGTTCGGATAATATCCCCTCACAGCTCCGACAATTATCGCGATCACCAAGAGGATTTCCAGTACTTTCCAACAATGCCAATTTATTTGATCACTGATTACCGGACGATCCATCACCCTTTGATATGAACATATTGCTCCCGCTCCAAGAAGTGCATATCCCCAGTAACGAAATCCATACCCAGTGACATCCCACCGGCCGATAACAAACCAAAAGCCCAGGATAGTCATTAAATAAACCGCCGATAAGCCCCATTCCAACTGGGTTGAAAAGTGGGTACTCCATATCCGATAAAAGAGATAAACCGGCACTAGGATTTGCAGTACGGGAATCAGATAGGTAATTAGTGTAATGAACATATGAGATACTGGATTAGGTTACTGATTGCAAGGCTGAATGAATGTTTTCCTCCTCTGGGTATGTTTGTCGTTTGCCAAATCGGAAATATTACAGAGCCAACAAAATTTCCCTCCTCTTTCGCATTTCGGAACTGCAATTAATTACCTATAATTGATCTCGGAATTCAGAACTACAGTTTTATAATGCATAGTTTATGGCTTC
>DASQZP010000520.1:0-2199 GCA_035638655.1 Bacteroidales bacterium | reverse complement strand
ATCGGTTAAACCGGGAATGACCGGGGCGATCATAACGCCCGCAGGAATACCGGATTCGGCTAGTGCTTCAATCGCCTTAAATTTCAAATGGGGTTTGGATGTACGCGGTTCCATAACGGAAGCAAGTTTGTTGTCTAATGTGGTAACCGATAAGAAAACGGCGGAAGCATTATATTCTGCCAAATCGGAAAGGATATCAATATCACGAGTTACAAGATTATTTTTAGTAACAATATCAACCGGATTTCTAAATTCCCTTAAAACTTCAAGGCACTGTCTTGTGAGTTTCAGCTTTTTCTCTATCGGCTGATACGGATCGGTATTACCGCTCAGCATCAGTTTCTGCGGTTCCCAGTTTTTCGAAGCCAGTTTTTTGTACAGAAGTTTAGGGGCATCCGGTTTAACAAATATTTTGGTTTCGAAATCGAGTCCTGCCGATAAACTTAAATATTCATGTGTTGTACGTGCATAACAATAAACACAGCCGTGCTCGCATCCGCGGTATACATTAATGCCGGCCCCGCGCGATAAATCGGGGCTATCGTTAAATGATATAATTGTATAGTCCTGAAATAGGTTGACAAAAAAAGTCAACTAAAACCAGGACAAAAAAATGGAAAACCAAAAAAGGAAGTATAGCGAATCATTTAAATGGAAAGTAGTAAAATCAGTATTAGCAGGAGAATGCACAAAAGAAGAAGCAAGAAAGATTTATGGTATCAAAAGTAACTGTGCAATATTATATTGGATTCGAGAGTTTAATGGTGTAAAAAATTAACGACAACCAAGTGAGTTCGAAGTGTCAAAAAACAAGCGAAAAGAAATAACCGGGCAAGAGCAAAAAAAAGCGAATAGAAGAACTGGAAGAAGAACTCAAGCAAGAGAAACATCGCTCAGCACTATGGAAAAAAATGGTAGAGATTGCCGAAGAAGATTTAGGATTAGAGATTAAAAAAAAGTTTGGTGCCAAGCAATTATTAGAATTAAAGAAGAAAGCAGAGAAAAGATAAGTATATCAAATCTGTGTGCATTGCTTGGCTATAGTAAACAAGCTTATTACAAACGTTTTACCACCATAGAGAAAGAAGAATTTGATGAAGCCTTAGTACTAGAATTAATAAAAGCGAAAAGAAAGATCTGGAAGAAAGGTAGCGGCCGCAATTTACATGCTTCGTTGCAGGAAGACTTTACGGCTCATGGAATAAAGATGGGCAGAGATAAGTTTTATAAAGTGTTAGGAAGGAATAATTTATTAAATGCTCGAAAGCGTTATAAAACAAGGACAACATACAGTTATCATCATTTTCACAAATATCCGAATTTAATTAAGGATATCGAACCGATAAGACCGAATCAAGTGATAGTCTCAGACATTACCTACATTTGGCTTCGAGAAATCGAGAATTTTAGTTATTTGTATTTAATAACAGATATGTATTCGCGCAAGATATTAGGGTATAATTTGAGTGAAGATTTGAAAGCATCTTCGGCAATAAAGGCATTAAAGATGGCATTAGGAAAGATGTCTTCAATAAAAGATTGTACTCATCATTCAGATAGAGGGATACAGTATTGCAGTCATCAATACACAAAATTATTAAAGAAAAATGAAATATTAATAAGTATGACAGAAAACGGAGATCCATTAGAAAATCCAATAGCAGAGCGAATAAACAGAACAATAAAGGAAGAATTTACAGAAGAGCGATATCTGAGTTTTCGAAATATCTCGGAAGGAAAAGAGAAGATAAAGGGTTGGGTAGAGTTTTATAATGAAGAACGCCCTCACCGAAGTATAGAAATGCTGACACCGTCAAAAGCTTATCAGTTAAACGGGGAGTTAAAAAAGATGTGGAAAAATTACTATGGCAAAAATTATTCTATCCATCAGCTAGCTGATGGATAGAATAAAACCATAAGCTTGAGTATATTTAAATAACAAATAAACTAAAAAAAGAGTCAACCTATTTCAGGACGCTTCACTTTCAAAATTGAATGATGAACGAATAAGTGATGATAATCAATATATAACCTCAGCACACTTTAACATTAAATTATGCGATTGATTCAATACTAAATAATACTTAAATTTCATCAAAAGTTGTTTAATAAATGATTACCAAATGCAATCAATTTTTTCTTTCCGCAAAATCATCAAAGTAATAACTGCTATAGCAATTCATAAATTGATACTAATTT
>DASQZP010000519.1:0-5757 GCA_035638655.1 Bacteroidales bacterium | reverse complement strand
ATTCGCGAAAAGTCCAGATGCATAGTAGGCTGCCGTGTTATCAACATGGAACATCCTGATATCCGCCCTGCCAATAAAATTGCGCATTTTATAATCCTTGCGCTGAATCTGCTCTTTCAGAAGAGACAAACAGCTCTGGTGATAATAAGCGCAAAGCGGCTCAACACCTGTTTCATCAGTAAACGGGACAACTCCCTGCATCCCTGCTGCTTTGCCCAACAATGATTCAAACAATTCGGGTTTCAGATACGGGGTATCACATGGAAAAACCAGGCAATGCTGGTTTGATGCCCGTAACATGGCTGAATAGATTCCCCCAATTGGTCCTATGCCTGAATAAATATCCTCCACCAGCGGATAGCCAAATTTAGCATAATCAATATTGGCCGTACTGATCAGCACTTCATTGCAAAATGATTTGGCGATTGCAATCGAATATTCAATCATATATTTGCCGTCGCGGCGGATAAGACCCTTGTCTTCACCCATCCGGCTGCTTTTCCCTCCGGCAAGAATAATTGCTGTTACTCCTTTTACCAAAATTTATTTACCTTTTGAAAACCCCTTCAACCCATAAAAAAGCCCATATCCCAGGTGGAAATGAGCCAAATGCAACCATCAATATGGATGATTCCATGTACCCCTTTCCAATTCAGATTTTCTGATTTTCTTCGGGAGGCAGAACCGTTTCCGGTTGTACCCATCGGCTGTCAGTTCATGCGGAACACCGTTTAGAACAGTGAGCTCGGGGTTATTATTTAAATTCTATTTAAAATTAATGCCTTATCAGCAATTTATGCCACAAAATTACAAAACTTTTTTATTTAGATATATAGATGTTTGGGTTTTATATAACAGAATCGTACAATATAAAACTAATTCTGTGTGTGAGCCCCCTTTAGGACCAAGGGGCAGCGTGTTGGATTGTTTTATCAAAATGTCAGTATATGATAACCATCCTTTATATAACCGGTAAGTGGTGTGCCCATATACTTCACGTCAATACCCAGTGATTGCAATTTTTCGCCAACACCATAATTATCTGCGCATGCTTTGCAAGCTTCTACCTTAATGCCAGCCTGAATAAATTTTTTAATACCACTTTGCAGGGTAGAATCATTTGCCAGTAAGTTGGCAGAAGGACCCCATACAATAAATGTCACATCGTCCCACCATCCGTTGATACGGGAATTCAATGTATACATAAACACCATGTTTTCTGCCACTTCTTTATCAGCAGATGTCCATAGAACGACAAGTTTATCTGCATTCTCCTGTTGTAAAGGAGATAATGAGCTCTGTTCCTGATCTGTCTTTTTTGTTTTCATATTATTTGTATTACAAGATGAAACAATAAAAAATGCTGCAATAATTATAAAACCGGTGATGAAAGAGTTTTTTTTCATAATAGTATATTATAGAGTCAGATAAGTTTAAATTGGAGGAGCTTCAAAAGGTGTCCGGTTCAAAATCGACCTGCCAAGGGTTATCTCATCCGCATACTCCAGTTCGTCACCAATGGATACACCACGGGCCAGCGTAGTAATACGAAGATCAAAAGGATTTAGTTTGCGGAAAAGGTAGAAGTTGGTGGTATCCCCTTCCATGGTCGTGCTGAGTGCCAGAATTACTTCTTTGATTGTGCCTTCCCTGGCTTTTTGCTCGAGGCTTCCAATTGTCAGATCAGCCGGACCAATACCTTCCATCGGACTGATAATTCCACCCAGAACATGGTACACCCCTGTATACTGCCGTGTATTTTCGATGGACATCACATCACGAATATTTTCCACTACGCAAACTGTTGTATGATCCCGGGTATCGTCAGCACAAATATTGCAAATTTCTGTATCGGATATATTGTGGCAGACCTTGCAGTGCTTTATCTCCTCACGAAGATTGATCAGTGCTTTCCCAAATGTATATACCTCATCCTTCTCCTGCTTCAGCAGATGAAGCACCAATCTTAAAGCTGTTTTGCTTCCTATACCTGGCAGTTTGGAAAATTCATGAACTGCCTGTTCCAGTAATTTAGACGGATAGCTGTTTATTGTCATTCTTTCTGGTGTCCTCTAAGTTTAATTTTCAGCCAAAATTAATACCATTTCAGTCGATTCACAATTTTTTTATGCAAGCCAAAATATAGTTGATTTTATTTATCCTGTACATTAAAAGAAAATAAATGTTTTATGAGTATCGTAGTATTGTCCTAATGAATGAAAATTATTTTTCAGGGTTTATAATTGTCTAAAATGGCTTAAATAACTTGCTCTTTTTATGAATAGGACGTTAATCCGACAGTCAATAAATGTTTAAATCTCAACAAGATGTATGAAAGACTAATAAAGATATATCATTTTTTGTAGACAGGTTGCTATCTTTTTATTAATCTTACAGGCTGTAAAATCTACCGGCTCATTTTTAATTGAATGACCGGTTTCTCAGAAAAAAATACAGAATGACCCCGACAGTAATAATTTCAATTATAGCGGTATATTTTGGTGTGTTACTGACTATTTCCTGGTTTACAGGAAGGCATGCGACCAACGACACTTTTTTCATCGGAAACAAGCAATCTCCCTGGTACATAGTAGCTTTCGGAATGATCGGCGCCAGCCTTTCGGGAGTTACCTTTATATCGGTACCTGGATGGGTTGGAACGAGCCAGTTTTCCTACATGGAAATGGTACTTGGTTACATTGCAGGTTATTTAGTAATTGCCAATATTTTGATGCCAATGTATTACCGGCTGAACCTGACCTCCATTTACACCTATCTGGATCGAAGATTTGGATTCTGGTCATACAAAACAGGCGCTGTTTTTTTTCTGCTCTCAAGGATCATAGGAGCGTCTTTTCGCCTGTTCCTGGTGGCCAACGTGCTACAAATCACTGTTTTTGATGCCTGGGGCGTACCCTTCATTGCTACCGTGATTATCACGATCCTGTTAATATGGTTATATACAAATAAAGGCGGTATACGTACGATTATCTGGACCGATACTTTGCAGACCTTTTTTATGCTGGCTGCCATCATTGCAAGCATCATACTGATTACCAAACAACTGAACATGTCATTTTCAGACATGACACATGCGATTGCAAATAGTAAATATTCCCGGATATTCTTTTTTGAAAACTGGAATGGGGAGAAGCATTTTGTTAAACAGTTTCTGAGCGGTGCCTTTATCACCATTGTAATGACAGGTCTGGATCAGGATATGATGCAGAAAAACCTGAGCTGCCGTAACATCAAAGATGCCAAAAAAAATATGTACTGGTTCAGTCTTACCCTGATACCGGTAAATCTGTTATACCTTTCTCTGGGTGCATTGCTTTATATTTTTGCTACACAAATCGGGCTGTCATTGCCTGAACATACCGACGACTTATTTCCGATCATAGCAACAAAAGGCTATTTAAGTCCGGTGGTGGGATTTCTTTTTGTCATCGGATTGGTTGCCGCCGCTTACTCATCGGCCGACTCAGCCCTTACGGCGCTGACTACTTCTTTTACTGTTGACATAGTAGGCATTAAGGGGATGGAAGAAAAACAGGCCAAAAAACTGCGGAAAAGAGTCCATGTACTGATCTCAGCTCTGCTGGTTATTGTGATTATCGTTTTCAAAGCAATCAATAACGAGAGTGTGATCAGTGCTATATTCAGGATAGCCGGATACACCTATGGTCCCCTGCTGGGGCTCTATGCTTTTGGTTTGCTGACCCGGTACAAGATAAAAGAGAAATGGGTGCCACTGGTAGCTGTTCTTTCCCCGCTCATCAGCCTGATTATTTCTACTTACAGCGAAGAATGGTTCAACGGGTATCATTTTGGATTTGAACTGCTGATCTTAAACGGACTAATCACCATGTTGGGATTATTCCTGCTGATTCGTCCGGGCAGGGTAAAGGTTTAATAATTCCCGACATCATAATAAAAATTTATTTACCTGCCATCTTGCCAATAAAATATGTTTTTCAACATTTTACTTCTATCTTTGCTAATATTTTTATCAACCTTTCTTTTACACTATTATGAAGCTGGTAAACAACAGGTACGAAATTGACGGGATAGCGGTAACCGATTTGTGTGAGAAATATGATACGCCGCTGTATGTATATGAAACAGCAAAAATGGAAAAGCAGTTCAAACGGCTGAAAAAAGCTTTCCAATCGGTAAATATCACCATTAATTATGCAGCCAAAGCGCTGACAAACATCAATATACTTAAATTCTTCGCTAAACTGGGATCCGGTCTGGATGCAGTATCGGTGCAGGAGGTTGAACTGGCGCTGATGGCCGGTTTTAAGAAAGAATCAATAATATACACTCCCAATTGTGTATCCATGGCAGAGATTGACCGTGTAGTAAGTTTAGGAGTAAAAATCAATATCGACAATATTTCCATTCTTGAACAGTTTGGACATAAATACGGTAATAAGATACCTGTTTGTATCCGGATAAATCCCCATATTCTTGCGGGCGGCAACACAAAAATATCTACCGGTCATATTGATTCCAAGTTTGGTATCTCCATCTATCAGCTCTCACATGTTGAGAGGGTAATTGAGGCTAATAACATGAAGGTTGAAGGATTGCACATGCACACCGGCAGTGATATCCTTGATGTAGAAGTGTTCCTCCGGGCAGCAGAAATACTGCTGGAGACAGCCATGAAATTTCCTGATCTTGCATACCTGGATCTTGGCAGTGGTTTTAAGGTTGCCTACAAACCTGATGACATATATACTGACATTGAAGTACTTGGCAAAATGCTTTCTGAGCGGTTTAACCGTTTTTGCGGCGATTATGGCCGTCCGCTAAGGCTGATTTTTGAACCAGGTAAGTTTCTGGTCAGTGAGGCTGGTTATTTTCTTGCCCGGGTAAATGTTGTGAAACAAACCCCATCCACACTGTTTGCCGGACTGGATACCGGCTTGAACCATCTTATACGTCCGATGTTCTATGATGCCTATCATCAGATCATCAACATTTCCAAACCAAAGACAGATAATCCCCGGGTATATACCGTTGTTGGCTATATTTGTGAAACCGATACTTTCGGGTGGAACAGAAAAATCCAGGAAATTTCAGAAGGTGACTATGTAGCTTTTCTGAATGCCGGAGCTTATTGCTTCACAATGGCTTCCAATTATAACTCCAGATTAAAACCGGCTGAAGTTCTTATTCATAAAGGCAAGGACTACCTGATTACGCAGCGGGAAACTATTGAGGATATTATGCGTAACCAGATTAATTATGATTTTTCGGCTGATAATAAGATGCTGACCACACCTGATGACAAACATACTGATGCAAAATAGTTGTAATTCACTTTTATTTGAACAGAAAATACTATTTTTACACAAGATTGCCGGCTGAATAAGATAATAGTTTCTGACCGGAAAAGCTTGATAATAAAAAGGGAAATACATAAAGGAATTGCAACTTAATGATCAAAGTAATCATACAACAATCTGGTATGAATTACGTCAATTAGTAACAATGAAGAAAATAATCCTCTTACTTTTTTGTCTTGTTTCACTGCTACCGCTAAAAGCCCAGGAAGAGACTCCTGCAAGTCTTACTAAATCAGCCTATGAAAAGATACATGAACAGGATTACATGTTTGCTATCCGGTTATTCAACCAGGCAATCAGAATTAATCCTTCATTCGAAAGAGCATGGATTGGCAGGGCAGAAGCAAAAAATATGATTGCCGAATACAATTCGGCTCTAAATGACATTAATCAGGCT
>DASQZP010000518.1:0-2632 GCA_035638655.1 Bacteroidales bacterium | reverse complement strand
GTTATTCAATTTCTTTTGTTGGTAATTGGCTGTAAAGAGCATGGCGAAAATCATAAGGTCTGCTAAGAGTTTTAAACTTTTCTTTTGGCCGTGATTCGCTGAAAATAATCACTGATCCAGAGCCAAAAACTTTATCAGCTATCGTTTGATGGATGATGACATCGTAAATTTCATTTACTGAAATACTTTTAACTTGGATATCAAAAAATCCTTTTTTAATGATTATTCTTTTATCTGTAATAACATATTGCAAACCGTAGTATTTAATGATGCAAAAAATTAAATCACCTATGCCTGCGTAAATATAAATTTCGTTAAGAATGATGCCGCCTAAAATTAATAGAGGGGGCAAAAGAAAAATGGATTTATGGGCACGAGTTTTGAAAACATAACTTTCATTTTTATTCAACTCGTTTTCTAACCACTTCATGAGTTAATGATTTATTTTTTTGAGTTACGCCTAACGACCCTGCGTTTAAGGGGCGCTTTTGATTTATAATTTAGCAGACAAAACGAAAAATCCGAACTGAAATATGCAAAGGCTTAGCGAAAAACGTCCCCTTGATGCGCCTTGTTAGCCTGCGGTAGCTATAATAGGTTTAGTGACATAAAATTTTTATACTGACATTAGTAATGTCATTGTTAAATTATCATGTCATTTTAATTTTATGAATGAACTAATATCATATATTAAAAAAGTTACAGGTTTGGAGGTAGAATATCTGGGATACCCAGTAAGTGCTTTACAAAGACTTCCATTGTTTATCAGAGAAGGGTATGATTTTTTGTATACTAATTTTTACGATCATGAAGTAGTTTTTGTTAAGCCTAAGTCGGAGGAAGGTGCAACTCCTAGTCAGCTTCAAAAACACATTTCAAAAATCGAATCCGCATTTGGATGTCCGGCCGTTTGGGTATTTAATGAGATGACATATTATCTGAAAGAGCAGCTAATCAAATCTAGGATATCTTTTATTGTTCCAGGCAAACAACTATTCATACCGTTTATGTTTATGGACTTGAATGAACAGCAAAAAATAAAAATAACCCGAACGGAATCTTTTTCCCCTTCGGCACAATGCGTACTGATTTATCATCTATGGATGGACTCACTGGAGAATTTAAACTTTCAGGAGATTGCAGATATTTTCAAATATACACCACGGACGATTGGACGATGTGTCGAAGAACTGAAGAACGCCGATGCCTGCAGTATAGTAGGTGGAAGATCTAAATACCTTAAGTTTGGTAAAACAAATAGGGAGATTTGGGAAGCAGTTCAAGACTATTTGAAGACACCTGTCAAGAAAACAGAGTGGCTTTTTCTGACTGAAAATATTGAGAAAGCCATAATAGCAGGGCTTGGTGCATTGTCTTACTATACTAATATTAGTACAAGTAATATTGAATCGTTTGCAATCGATGCTAGAGTATTTAAAGAATTACAGAATAGAGGCGAAATTCATCCAACTATTTATAATGAAGATGATGTAAGACTTGAAATATGGAGCTATGATCCAACTGTTTTGTCAAGAGATGATTTTATAGATCCTTTATCTCTCTATCTATCTTATAAAGATAATCCTGATGAACGGATACAAATAGAACTCGAAAATATGATTAACAGAATACTATGATTGGGCTCAAAAAATTTACAGAGTCTTTTAAAAATTTCACAGACTCTTATATAGTTATCGGTGGGGCAGCCTGCGAAGATTATTTCGAACGGGAAGGTATATCATTTCGAGTAACTAAGGATATCGACATGATCTTGGTAGTTGAGGCAGTGGATGACGAGTTCATTGCTTATTTCTGGGACTTTATAAAAGAAGGGAATTATGAACGAAATGAGCAGTCGGAAGAACGCCAATATTATCGATTCATAAATCCAGTGAAGAAAGACTTTCCGGTGCAGTTAGAATTATTCAGTCGTACACCAGATATTATCACTCTGGATGATGATATCCGATTTACCATTATTCCTACCGATGAAGACCTGTCCAGTCTCTCAGCTATTCTAATGGATGATGACTATTATCGGTTTACTCTTGATAACTGTACGACCGAAGGTGCATTGAAACGGGCAACTGAGTTAGCTTTAGTCTGTCTGAAGGCCAAGGCATTTCTTGATTTAAGCCAGCGTAAGGACGAGGGGCAACGCATTGATTCCAAAACAATTAAAAAGCATAGATCAGATGTGTTCCGATTGGCAGCCACTTTAACCGGTGAAGACCAGATTGAATTACCGGAAAGTATTCAGAAAGATATGGATGCTTTTGTGAGAATTATGGAAACCAATCCTCCACAAACTAAAGATTTTTTGAAAGCGATGGGTATTACCATGGTCAGCACTGAGCAGTTAATAGACCAATTGAAGTCTAGTTTTAAATTTAACAAATAAATTGATTAGAGTTGCAGGCTAACGACCCTGCGCATAAGGGGCGTTTTTAATTTATAATTTAAAAGTTTAAGCGTAAAATTCGAATCGAAATGGTAAAAAGGCCAAGCAAAAAACGTCCGCTTGATGCGCCTTGTTAGGCTGCCGGTCCTTGAATTCTAGATTTCCACGACTGGGGGCTTCTTCTTTGATGTAAAATGGCCATTACGGTTATCATATCCGAAGCAATAACAA
>DASQZP010000517.1:0-2356 GCA_035638655.1 Bacteroidales bacterium | reverse complement strand
TATAGATTGAACTTGCTGATATTTTAATTTAAAAATAAATAGCATCAGACAGACGAGATAAATGTTAGAACATAAGCCGATGAATTTTAAGAGGTGGTTGGTCAGTCTGGTTTTTTATGTGGGGTACTCATAAATGGAAATTTAGTAAAAAGGTGTACATGTAATTTTATCGGCAAAGAGACAGGCTTTGAGAAACAGAGCATATCTAACCCCATTAATTCTCTATTGGATGCAAACCATTTTTTATTCGTTTCCAAAAATAGAAGTTTGTTTTTAAGGTCATCGCTAATTTATACACACCGCCTTTTAAATTGTTCGATGTAAAAAGACGCTTGAATATAGATTTACAAGAATAGAATTCTTGATACAATTCCCAGTAATAATTTTGTAATTCCTCACTTCGAAAAAACTTTGGTAAAAATGTAACGATTGTTCCGTTTTGATGGTCCCAATTAAAATCTATTATGCGATCTTCCTCTAGGAACTGATCCCTCAATTTCGTGCCAGGAAGCAGCATAAGTAAATAGAATTGGGCATAACTGACTTTCAGAAAAATCAATTGTCGGACCATTTGCTCCAAGGTCTCTTTTGTGTCCCCGTCTAGTCCAACCATCATGCTTGCCATTACACGGATATTATATCTATTAAAAAGTCCTAAAAGCTTTTTATAATCTGCCATTGTGTTGAAATTTTTGTTAATATTAGCTAAGTTTTCTTCTGAAAAAGTTTCAATGCCAATATATACTCCTGTACATCCTGCTTGGCTCATTTCTACAATCAAATCTTCATGGCGACAAATGTTTGTGCTTACTTGACAAAACCATGAAAAATTATATTTTTTCAACAATTTAAGAATATCACTGGTATAATTTATATCTGCGATAAAATTATCATCGGTAAAAAAGATTCTGTTTGTACCCAACGATCTGATTTGTAAAAGCTCTTTTTCAACGTTTTCCAACGGTTTTGTTCGAATTTTAGGCCCCCAAAATTTTGTAACACTACAAAATTTGCAATTAAACGGACACCCTCTTGACGTTTGTATTGGAAGACGTGGGATATTAGTTCCGGCCGAACCTCGATATCTGTTGAGCTTCAGTAGATCATATTTAGGAATTACCAGTTTTTTAAAGTCTGTATATGTATCCGCTTTATATTCTTCCTTCAAGCAACCATTTCTAAAATCTTCAATAATGCCTTCCCACAGGTCTTCTGCTTCACCGATTACAATACTGTCTGCGTGCTCTTTTGCCTCATAAGGCATTGCCGAAACATGTATGCCTCCCATAATTACTTTTTTACCTTTTTTTCGGAAAATATCCGCTATTTCATAACCCCGATTGATCTGACTGGTAATTCCAGTTATTCCTATCAGATTTGCATCTGTATTAAAGTCGACCTCATCGACACTTTCATCGCATAGTTCTATATCGATATCTTTTGGCGTGAGACCTGCGAGGACAGGCAGTGTAAGGGGGGGGATGTAAGCCTTAATCTTACCCACATAATTATGCTTGTCTCGTCTTTTAGGATGTACCAATAAAATTTTCATCGTCCTACAACCTCGCTAAAAACTTCTTGTAAAACTAACAATAGTCTTTAAATATAGGGGTATGAAACAACTAGTTTGAAACATTACTTTTGGTTTAAGAAAAAGAGTATCAGAGGAATTCATAACCTATTATTTATCCAGTTCATCTCGTACAACTTTTCCTAATTTATCCAATAGATATGGCTTTCTTAAATATGCGGTTGCACCCAATCTTTGAGCTTCTTTAACACGCTCTGTTTCAGAATAACCGCTGGCGATAATGGCTTTTTGATTTGGATGTATTGCAAGAATTGTTTTGTACGTATCGAGTCCATCGATTCCGGGTTCCATGATCATATCCAGCACCAGAAGGTCTGTTGAATGATTCTTCATGTAGTCAACAGCCTCTTCACCGCTCGAAACAGAAACAACGGAATATCCCAATTTCGTTAACATTCTAGAGGCGATTTCACGTTGATCTTCCACATCGTCAACCACTAAAATTGATTCTCCTTTTGCCATGATATCTTCTTTAGATAATAGATGGTTATCAGTGGTCAGTTCTTGTCTGATCACTGGAAAATAGAGTGTAAATTCGGTTCCTTTTCCTTCAGAACTTTTGACGTCAATATATCCTTTGTGGTCTTTTACGGTCCCCCAAACAACCGCCATTCCCAATCCTGTTCCGCTTTTTCCCATGACCTTTTTGGTGTAAAAAGGCTCAAATATTCTTTCTAAATCTTCCGAAGGAATACCGATACCGGTGTCACGAACACTGAGTGTAACATAATCACCTTCTTTTATTTTGTCATAACCGTTCAATGA
>DASQZP010000516.1:0-8698 GCA_035638655.1 Bacteroidales bacterium | reverse complement strand
GAATTTGAAAGCATAACTTATTATTTCTCCGGGTGCTATCTTTCCCATGTCATGATACTTTTCGTCAAAAGTTATAATGGCTTTGCTTTCTTTTACTGATAAAGTATCTTTCCGGCTGTTATTTATTTTTTCTGTGACCCTGTTGCCACAGGCAGCCAAAAACAGTAAAATTATCAGAACCGTCCATCTTATGGAAAAATTCATTTATTTTCTTTTCGCTGCAAAATAATAACAAATTTCCATTAACTGCAAAATTAGTCAGTTTTATATTTCCCCGATAAGTCCACGGCCTTGTTTATTTATTATGTTCTTTTCTTTCAGTTCCTGAACAACCTTATCAAGGATACCATTTATAAAAACAGAGCTTTTGGGTGTACTGTAGTATTTTGAGATCTCAATATACTCATTAAAAGTTACCCGTGTTGGTATAGATGGAAATTCAATTACTTCAGAAATAGCCTGCTGCATTATAATTATATCCATATATGCTATGCGGTCTACATCCCAGTTACGGGTATATTTTTCGATGAGGGTTGAGTAATCTTTATGGTTTACGATTGATTTTCTGAAAAGCTGTTTTGCAAAGTTGCGATCTTCCTCATTTTTAAACATTGACATAAGAGAGACATATTCGTTGTCATGTTCTTTAAAACGACGTATGGTCTTAATCATCATGCTGATGACAAATTCTACATCATCATTCCAGTAAATGCTCTGTTCCTCAAGTATACCACCTAAATCTTCAGAAGGTGCAAATATAGCTTCAAGTACAAAAGTAATTAACTTTTTATCTGCAGCATAATCGGGAGAATGATCATTATTCATATATGCCTGGTATATTTCATGTTCCTGTATTTGTTGAAACAGTTTTTTTATCAGTTCAGGATAATTAACCCAGCTTAGTTTGTTTTCATTAAGATATTTGTTTAACTGATAATTTTTGGAAAGTTGTTCTATCAGGCGGTTGTCGATAAATCTTGTATTGGGATGCAAATCCTCTTGTGTAGGGATTTTCTTTTGTTTTGCCAGCTCAATCCTGCTTTCAGCATATCTGGCAATGTCTAAGATCAATTGAAAAAGATAGTTATATAGATCATAAGTCTTTTTCAGACTAAAAAATAACTCTTTCTCCGAATTACTTACAGATGAATTTTCCGATTTATAAAATGCATAAAGAACTTGTAGTATCTTGATCCGTATAAGGCGTCTGCTAATCATCTTTAAAAGATCGTTTCGTATTTATTATTTAAAGCGCAAATTTAATGCTTCTTTTCCATTTTTACGGGAGAAAACTCAAATTTATTATTAAAAAAAAATGAAATTTTATGGAAAAATTCTTTGATGCTTCAAATATCTTTCTTACTTTTCACTCGTTGATCTTTGAATTATTTGATATAATTGGTTATTCAATATCACACTTAATACAGGGGAAGGATAACTTGACAGGTTATTTTTTAGATAATGATAATTAAGCAGGAAAAATAGAAATATTCCAGTTTCATTATGCGTTCAAAGTATTGAAATTCAAAATAATAAAATTATTTATCTATATTTGAATGTTGATATAAACCAGTAACTAACTAAAAACTTATGGAAGACGGAAACGAAAAGTATGATGTTTCAGGTAAAACAGAAACTGAAAGGGAAGAAATTTTTTCAAGGGCCATCCGTGCAGGAAAAAGAACTTACTTTTTCGATGTAAAATCTACTCGCAGAAACGATTATTATCTTACCATTACTGAAAGTAAAAAAAGATTTAACCGGGATGGCAAGTTTTTCTATGAAAAACATAAAATTTTCCTTTACAAGGAAGATTTTGATAAATTCCTTGAAGGGCTGAACGAATCGGTTGATTTTATCAAAAATTCTCATTCTGAAAGTACTCCATCTGAAGGAACAGCTGAGGAAAATCAGACCGATAATTATACGGATGTTGATTTCGAGGATCTGGATGATAAAAATGAAAACGAATAAAAATGAGCTGGTAGCAATGCCAGCTCAAATGTTATTTCTATTTGTATTTGTGCATTTTATCATCAATAGTAACATCAGTGTTTTTTCTGCTTTGAATTTTTAAATTGGCTATTATACTTTCAGCTCCAAATTCATAGCACTTAATCTGAATTTCTTTAACCAGTTTCATAATACGATCATAATCACCCTCCATTACTGTTTCGAAAGGTGTTACCTGATACTTTATTCCCGAATCACGTATTAATGCAATAGCTTCATCAACAATATCATAAGCATCTTTTGAATTACTTTGAGGTAGAATTTGAAGTGCAATATTTACCTGTTTCATATCTTTTTAAGTAATTAGTGTCTGTTCGTAATGTCCGATAACTACATTGTTGCAAAAATATTAATTCCTCACATACATTAGTATACTGCGGATAAAAATTTTTGCACGCTCCCGTTTAGAACGGAACAGGCTTTGTTCCCGAACATTTTTATCCAGACACTTGAGTTTATTGACAGACACTAATTAGTACCCTGAAAGGGGAAATTTCACATGTCTAAGTCATCATAATCTTCATATTCATCATTACTTTCCGTACCGGACTCCAGCTTTTGCTTTTCCAGAAATGCTTTGACTTCGTCAAAGCTAAGTTCTTTTACGTTGGTTACAATGAAGTTTTCTTCGAGAAAATTGCCATACTGATTACACTCATCTACAGCAGCTTTAAACAAATCTTTGATGGGAATATTTAGTGGAATAATTGTAAGCAGAGAGCAAAAATATTCTGAAAATTCTATTTTCTCAAGTTCTGCCTGGTATTTATCTAAAATGAATTCGAATTCGTTTCTAATGATTTTTTGTTGTAATTCTGAAAAAGGCTTGTTTTTCTTTCCGATGATAACAACAAAGTATCTTAATTTTGAACCTTTCCCCCCCAAACCGGTGGAGATAAATATTTGATTCTCATCCAGTAAACGGCTCTCAAGCAACATCCGGCTTTCCTGAAGTGCCAGAATTGCCCACTCTTTTAAATTTTCGTCCGGAGCTTTCAGATATTTTTCAATGGTTCGGTAAGCCTCTACATCTTCAATAGAAGCAAGTTTTGCAAATATTTTCTTCTTTTTTTCATCTGAAACATCATGTAAAAATATATCGTCTTTATTTTCAAGCACCTTGGCGTGATCAAGATCTTTTTTCTGCTTTTTGGAGAATTCAAAATATTCCATCTGCAAATCAATGTCTATCTGCTCCTCAAGAATGGAAAAATTTCCCGGAGTATTACCGAATAACTCCTGAATCTTGTCGTATATATTTTCATTTTCCATCATAATTCCCTCATATTTATTACTAACCCATTTTTATCATTTCTACTTGCTCTAATAAATATAAATAATTACTACAAATAAAGCAATTTTTGCAATAATTCTTTTTTTATTTTTTGTGCTGATAATCAATAGTTTTTGCAGTTCTAAATATTATTAAGATTATACTCTTTCTGATAATATCACTTAATAGTGTCTGTTCATAATGTCCGATAACCGCGTTGTTGCAAAAATTTTAATTCGCCATATACTAATGTATATGAGGAATTAAAATTTTTGCACGCTCCCGTTTAGAACGGAACAGGCTTTGTTCTCGAACATTATGATCCAGACACCTGACTTTATTGACAGACTATAAATAACTCCTGCAGCTGTTCCTTAAGAACGATATAAAAGTTCTATTAATATATTCTCATCTTTTAATATCAGAGAAAAATTTTGCTTTATGCCGATTTTTCAAACGAAAATAATTAAAAATGTATTGACACCTGATAAATATGAATTAATATTGCAATTTAATCTGAATAAAAATAGCATTTTTTTTTAAGATATAATGAGGCTTTCAGAATTACGAAATAAAGAGCATGGCATAATAACTAAAGTAAGAGGCCGAGGGGCATTCAGAAAGAGAATTACTGAAATGGGTTTTGTAAAAGGGCAGAATGTTACAGTAGTAAAAAATGCTCCGCTACGCGACCCGATTCAATATACAATCATGGGTTATGAGGTATCTCTTAGAAGGAGTGAAGCAGCACTTATTGAAGTTGTTACTCAGGAGGAAGCTGTAGGTAGAAATGATATTCCTTTTAATGGAGTACTCACTGAAGATGTCCTTAAAACGTCAGCAAAAATTAAAGGCAGACAAATAAACGTTGCCCTTGTAGGTAATCCAAATTGTGGCAAAACAACTTTATTCAATTATGCTTCGCATTCCCGCGAACATGTAGGCAATTACAGTGGTGTTACAGTAGACTCTAAAATTGCTACTTTCGTCCATAAGGGGTATCAGATCAACATTGTTGATTTGCCAGGTACATATTCTCTTTCAGCTTATTCACCTGAAGAATTGTATGTGAGAAACTATATTGCTGAGAATGTGCCCGACATTGTAATCAATGTACTGGATGCTTCTAACCTCGAGCGAAATCTGTATCTCACTACCCAATTAATTGATATGGACATTAAAGTACTTGTTGCCTTAAACATGTATGATGATCTTGTGAAAAAAGGGGACAGGTTTGAATATCAGTCGCTGGGAAAAATGATTGGAATCCCTTTTGTGCCTACTGTCAGCAGCCGTGGTAAAGGTATTCCTGAATTGTTTGACAGGGTGATCAATGCTTACACTGATAAAGATAAGACATTGAGACACATTCATATTAATTATGGGTATGAAATTGAGAAATCAATTCTAAGATTGCAGGAAAGAATAAAGATTCCTGAAAATTTTCATATCACCGACCAGTTTTCATCCCGCTTTCTTGCTATAAAATTGTTGGAGAAAGATTTGAATGCCAGGAAAATTCTGACTTTATGCTCAAATTTCCTGGAAATTGAGAAAAATACTGAAAAGGAAATTAAACGACTGGAAGGAATATTTCAAGAGGATAGCGAAACCGTAATTACCGATGCTAAATATGGTTTTATTGCCGGTGCACTAAAAGAAACCTATGAAGGAGGACGGGAACATAAACAGCGGCGAACGGAAATCATAGATACTTTTATAACTCATAAAGTATTTGGCTTTCCTGTTTTTATTTTTTTTATCTGGCTGATGTTTCAGGCCACTTTTACTCTTGGGAATTATCCGATGGAATGGATCGAGGAGGGAGTTTCCTGGCTTGGCAGAATAGTTAATGAATACATGCCTCCGGGGATGCTGAAAAATTTATTGATAAACGGGATAATTGACGGGGTAGGAGGAGTTATTGTATTTCTTCCCAATATCTTATTTCTGTTTTTCTTTATATCACTCATGGAAGATACTGGTTACATGGCCAGGGCGGCTTTTATAATGGATAAGTTGATGCACAGGATAGGACTTCATGGGAGGTCATTTATTCCACTGATTATGGGATTTGGATGCAATGTTCCGGCTATTATGGCCACCCGGACTATTGAGAATCGAAATAATCGATTGCTTACAATGCTCATTAATCCTTTTATGTCCTGCAGCGCCAGACTTCCGGTATATGTTCTGTTTATTGCCGCCTTTTTTCCTCAGCATCCGGGGACCGTGCTCTTTTTCATTTATTCTTTGGGAATTTTTCTTGCCATTGGAACTGCAGTATTGTTCAAGAAAACAATTTTTCGTTCCGAAGAAGTGCCTTTTGTAATGGAGTTACCACCTTACAGGTTACCCACTATTAAGTCGACAACACGGCATATGTGGTTCAAAGCTGAACAATATCTTAAGAAAATGGGAGGGGTTATTCTTGTGGCTTCTGTGATTATTTGGGCATTGGGTTATTTTCCCCGAACCGGTCCATCGGTTGAAATATATAATCAGAAAATCGAAAAAGTAAAAAAGACCTATCAGGAAAGATTATCTGCTGCTGTCAGTAAGGAACATGAAGAACAGTTGATCACCCATATGAAGGACACATTGAATGACCTGGAGGCAAAAAAAGAATCAGAGAGACAAATGAATTCTTTTATCGGACGATTGGGAAGAACCATTCAACCCGTTATGCGTCCGCTGGGTTTCGACTGGAAAATGAGTGTCAGTCTTTTAACAGGTGTTGCAGCAAAAGAAATTGTTGTAAGTACTTTAGGTGTTTTATATCAGGTGGGGCCTGATGCGGATGAACGGTCCCAGTCACTCATTTATAAACTACAGGAGCAAAGATACACCCAAGGTAAACATAAAGGCGAAAAAGTATTTAATCCCCTTGTTGCTTTAACTTTCCTGGTCTTTATTCTTATATATTTTCCGTGTGTTGCGGTAGTCGCAGCAATAAGGAAAGAATCAGGCAGCTGGAAGTGGGCCTTGTTTAGTGTATTTTATACCACAATACTGGCATGGAGTGTGGCGTTAATTATATATCAGGGAGGACGTTTAATTTTAGGTTAATCAAAAAATGATACAACAAATTTTAACATATGTTATAATTGCAGCTGCAGTTGGATATGCTCTTCTTGGTTTTTACAGAATAATTAAAAATACTTACAAGAAGAATAATGGATCAGTTTGTTCCGGTTGTGCAAGTTGTGAAATGAAACGTGAATTATCATCAGCCCGAGCAGCTAAAAAACAGTGATTTCATTTAATTAAACAGCTGATAATTTCGGTATTTACATACTATCTGAAGTGTACTATTTACACGAATAGCAAACTTATGAAGGTTTAATGTAAGAACGTTAGTCTTTCATATATCTGCAGTTTATTTTTGTGTCTGTCCATAATGTCCGATATCTGCATTATTGCAAAAATTTTAATTCCTCATATACAGTAGTATACTGCGGATTAAAATTTTTGCACGCTCCCGTTTAGAACGGAACAGGCTTTGTTCTCGAACATTTTGATCCAGACACTTGATTTTATTGACCCACTCTATTTAGTACAACTGGCTATTTTTCTGGCTGTAGTTTCTCTATACAATTTATTATAGCTTTAGTGGACTCAATAATTTTATTTTATAATTGAATAGAGCATTATATTCATTTATTGGCAATACCGGAAAGAAAGAATGAATATTTTTAGTATTAGTTATTGTTGATACTATTTTTTTTATATATATTTGAATATTATAATTAAAAGTAAAATTCAGATTATACAGGGGTATAATTATTTCACCATGCTACCAACAAAATGTAAATCAACTGATTATTTAATATCGTTTAGAATAACATCATATATTCATAACTGTGGAGGGTTGTGCATTATATGTTAAAAGGTAAAATGGTTTGGCGTTAGGTGTTGATGTAATATGTTGATAATCTGGTAAATAATTTAACGTGTAAATAATCTAAAGTGTAAATTTAAATTTTTAGCGGTATGAGTTCCCAGAACTTCAAAAATGAAAATTGGAAAAGGTTGGACTTTGAAGGGCTTCATCCAGATGAAACCTATGAGATTTCTGATTATGGAAGAATGAGACGTATTGATAAACACACGCATGACTGGAAGGTTATTGAACCATCTGATTGTAAAGGATATAAAATTTTCTCATTCAAAACTGACATTGAAGGTAAAGCTTCTGTAACAAAGCTTATCCACCGTCTTGTGGCTGAGGCTTTTATTGACAGAGATAGCGATCTGCAGAATTACGTAATCCATCTTGATTACAACAAGAGCAACAATCATATGGACAACCTGAGATGGGTTACACGTAGTACTATGTTTGCACATCACAGGTTTAACCCAAATTACAAGCGTGGTCAGATAAATAATGCGAAACTGACAGAGACGGAAGTGATTCGTCTCAAAATGAAGTTGAAAAGAGGCAAAACCAAATTGTACAAGATTGCCAAGGAATTTGGAATTACGCATACTCAGCTTAACCGGATCAGATCAGGAGAAAATTGGGGACATATTAAGATTGACTGACAGAAAGCCGAGTTAACTTAATTAACATTGTTAAAAAACCTGGATAAATTTATTTATTCGGTAAAAACTTATTGGTCCATCCAAAAAAGGCCTCCCTTGCGGAAGGCTTTTTTGTTAAATGTGAATTATTGAATTTTTTCCCTGATAGATTTCACTTCCTCTTCGGTAACTGCACTTGCCGAATTGCCAAAGTTCTTGCGTATATAGGTAAGTACATTGGCTAATTCTTCGTCAGATAAATAATCCTGAGGAGGCATTGTCCCTGAGTACATTTCCCCTTTTACTTCTACCTGGCCACTCATCCCTTTTAAGAGAAGAGTAATTAGTGTATCCTTTGAACCAAGTACTTTCTTAGTTTCCACAAGAGGCGGAAAGGTTCCTGGTACGCCCTGACCGTTGGTCTGGTGGCATGCAAGGCAGGTTCGGTTATAAACTTCTTTCCCTGATTCCATCTTGCTCAGGTCAATATTGTTATCATTGACAGCGGCAACCTCAGGGGAAGGATCTTTTGGGTAAGCAGTATTTTCTGCTATTGTTTTGCCATTTTGTCCAGAATTCTTTTTATTTGAATTACCGGCACATGAAAGCATTATAATCGAGGCAGCAATAAATAATAGTGATTTAAAATTCATAGTGTAAGTTTATTTGAGATTAATAATAATTAAGCAATTTTCGAATACAAATAAATTAAAGTCTTTATTTACCTTCATATAATACCCTCCAAATTTTACCGGTATTTGATTCTGTAATGTATACAGATCCATCCGAACCCTGTGCCAGACCAGTAGGTCGGTATTTTGCATCTCCCGGACTGTTGATCTTATCTATTTTGGCAAAATTATCCGCAAATATTTCCCAGCCTCCTTC
>DASQZP010000515.1:0-13767 GCA_035638655.1 Bacteroidales bacterium | reverse complement strand
AAGACCGGCTGAAAATGTAACAGCATGCTGCTCAGCGATGCCCACATCAAAAGTACGGTCGGGCATTTCTTTCATCATGATGTTCATGGACGAACCGGTTGGCATGGCAGGCGTAATACCCACAATTTTGTCATTTTTCCTGGCCAGTTCAAGAATCGTATGCCCAAATACATCCTGGTATTTAGGTGGTTGCGGTTTATCGCTTTTCACCTTCAGCAATTCACCGGTTAGCTTGTTAAACCTTCCCGGTGCATGAAAAACGGTCTGGTTCTGTTCTGCATACTTAAAACCTTTACCTTTTTTGGTAAGCACATGCAACAACTTGGGACCGGGTATATCCTTAAGGTCATTCAAAACCTGGGTCAAATGTACAACATCATGTCCGTCGATGGGTCCGAAATAACGGAAATTAAGTGATTCAAACAAGTTACTTTGTTTCAGCAAAGCTGCTTTAATACCGTTTTCGAGTCTCTGAACGTACCGTTGTGCATTGGGTCCCAGTTTACTAACCGAACCCAGTATGTTCCAGACATCTTTTTTTACTTTGTTATAGGTTTTGGAGGTGGTGATATCCAGCAGGTACTCCTTCATGGCGCCCACATTCGGATCAATGGCCATGTTATTGTCATTCAGGATAACCAACAGGTTTGTTTTTTGTATCCCGGTATTATTGAGGCCTTCAAAAGCCAGTCCGCCGGTTAATGAACCATCACCGATCACGGCTACTACCTGCCTGTCCTCTTCATTTCTGAAACGATTGGAAACAGCAATACCAAGTGCAGAAGAGATTGAAGTGGAAGAGTGTCCGACACCAAAAGCATCATACTCGCTTTCACTGATCTTCGGAAAGCCGCTAATCCCTTTATATTTCCTGTTAGTATGAAAATTCTCACGCCGGCCGGTTAGAATTTTATGACCGTAAGCCTGGTGTCCTACATCCCAGACCAGCTTGTCATAAGGTGTATTGAAAATATAATGAAGCGCCACGGTGAGCTCAACCACCCCAAGGCTCGCACCAAAATGACCGGGATTGGTAGAAACCACATCAATAATGAACTGGCGTAATTCCCGGCTTACCTCAATTAAATCTTCCGGTCTGAGTTTTTTCAGATCAGAGGGGTAGTAAATGGATTCCAGTATATTCTTATCCCCGACTGACATGTGCTAAGGTTTGCTTTTTATTTACGCCTCAAAGATAATAATATTTATTAACCTGAGCTTAATATTCTGTTCAGCCTGAATCAATAATGAATATATTTGTGAATTCTCAGACCATGGGCATTCTGACTAAAATAAATAAGATTTATTCAACTTGTAAAACGTATATAATCACTATGAAAAGCGGCAAAATCAGGAAAACACTATACACAAATATTCTGCTAAGAATGGGACACCTACGCATTACTTACAACAGAAAAAATGTTTTACAGCAATTATCAGGATTCCTTATAACATTATTCCTGATAAGTGGTTGTGTATCATCCCGTACATTTAATGAACAGTCGAAAAGGCTCAATGCCTGTGAAGAAGAAATGACTGGTGTAAAAGACCACAACGAACAACTCAATGTCTCTCTAAATGAGATGAAATACAGGATGACTTCGATGCAAAATCAGATTGAATATATGATACAGGACAGTGTTCAGCGGTCAGCTGAACTGACTGCACTGCACGAGCGGTATACCAGGTTAAATAGTTTATATGACGAGCTTCAGCAGGCACAACAAAGCTTGCTGGCAGGAAACCAGCGGGAGACGGCCAGGTTACTGAAGCAGTTACAGGATGACCAATCGGCAATGCAACAGAAAGAAGATTATCTGAAAAACCTTGAAGCCAGCCTGGCAGGCAAACAAAAAAGCCTGCAACAACTGAACAGCCAGTTACAGGAAAGAGATGCACGCTTATCTGAGCTGGAATCAGTGCTGAATAAAAAAGACAGTGCAGTAAACCAGTTGAAATCCAAAGTATCAAATGCCCTGCCTGGTTTTGAAGGCAACGGACTTGCCGTACACCTGAAAAACGGTAAAGTGTATGTATCCATGGATGAACAATTGCTTTTCAAATCCGGCAGCTTCGATGTTGATCCACGGGGTAAGGAGGCTTTGCAGAAACTGGGCAGGGTGCTTGAACAAAATCCGGATATCACTGTGATGATTGAAGGCCATACCGACGATGTGCCTTACCACCCGGGAGGTGTACTGGTAGACAACTGGGACCTGAGCGTCAAAAGAGCCACTTCCGTGACCAGGATACTATTGAAGAACAGTTCTGTAGATCCCGCCAGACTTATTGCTGCCGGAAGAAGTGAATATCTGCCTGTAGATACTGAAAAAACACCTGAGGCAAGAAAAAAGAATCGCCGGATCGAGATCATTCTTACCCCAAAACTGGATGAACTTTTTCATGTAATTGAAATGAATTAGGGGGTTGAAGGGACGAGAGCAGAGGTTTCTAAATTTGGTTATAGGTATTTGGAATTATTCATTTTCAATAATTTTAAGATATTCAATCCTATTCTTCAAATTTAATCTTCTTCCTGATTTTATCGTCAGATTTCTTCAGTGAAAGGTCAAAAGTTCCCCGGGTACCAAACAGGAACAGGGCGTAAAAGAATGCAAAAAAGGTGGCCCCGGCCTGTGTTTCAAGGGTATCCTCATTGAACATGGAGATGAAGGCAGTAATTATAAATACGAGAAACATAAAATCCCGGTATCCTCTTTTTGCAATAATGGGATAAACAAGAGCCGTGATTGCCCACAGAAAACCAAATACACCAAATGTCAGAAAAAAAGTGACATACTGATTATGTGCGCGGCGCCGGTATGGTTTCTCCAGTTGCGAATAATTTTCACGATAATACTGGTTGAAAGCCAGTTGAGTGTCTCCGGTTCCTGTCCCCAGCCAGAAATGGTTCTTTATAATATGAAAGGCACCTTTAAGATACTCAATGCGCATAGTAAGTGAATGACCATTGGGCACACTTCCGTGCGTATATTCATTAAATTCCCAGATGATTTTGTATATCCTCGGATAGAGTCCATAATGATCCACAAAAATATGATTGGCAAAACCAGACTCAATGGCTTTCACATCTTCATCACTAAGTTTGTACACCCCGGCAGAATCTTTCCGGTAACCCAAAGAAGTCAGATAGCGGATCAATGTGTATTTGATATGGTTACCACGCTCATCCAGACTGTCATAATCGATTGAACTGCGCTTGTTCCATGCTTTTTTCAGTTCTTTCTCCGACAGGTATAACCACACGTAGTGACCGTTTTCAGTTTGATCATTTTCCAGATGATGTGTATATGGATTACCATGTGCAGTAAATTTTGGCAATTCTTCCTGCTTAACAATATCAGTAGTATAGAAATCAGCAATTATATGTGTTACATAAGAGGCGGCTATCAGTATTAATGTAAGCATGGAAACTACAATGAAAAAACGCAACATCATGTTCCTTATTCTGAAAAGCCAAATGACCAATAATACAAGGGCACTAACCCCAAAAGCCACCAAACCACTCAAAGACTGCAGCAGAAATAAAAAAATAATCAACCAGCCTGCAACCATTCCGTAAAAAACACGCAACCCTGCAGATTTCTGACCAGTAAAAAGCATAAAATAAACAAGGGAATAAATTGCGATATTAATAAGCAGGGAAAATCTGATATGAGAAATAAAAACCGAGATATCCCTGGCATCGCCAATGACTTTGCCGGTAAAACCAAGTAAAACGGACAGGCTGATCAATGAGGACACGACGATACCAGCGATAAAAAATTGTAACAACCGATTTATTTGTTTTCTATCGAGAGGTTCACTTGTGCCAATAATAACAGGGAGGATCAGAATGGGCAGTTTAATTTTAAGATCCCTTAAGGCATAGGTGAAATCAGAAGTCCACAATAATCCGATAAGATGCAGCAGGTAAATTGAAATTAAAACCCACAAGGCAGGATTGTTCTTCAGTAAATGAAATTTTTCTTTGATTCCGCCTTCAGCAAACCAGTTAACTGTAAGCAGAATAATTCCCACGCTGATCATAAAAGGTGACAAGGCCAGGCTGGCTGCCGTTACAATCAGCAAAATAAAATACACGCGCCGGGGGTTATAATATTTATATAGTGTCATTTAAAATTATTTAATGTCTGTCCATAATGTCCAATAACTGCGTTGTTGCAAAAATTCTAATTCCTCATAAGCATTCAGCGCTTAGGAGATAACTTTTACCAATATGTTGTCAAACTATGCATCGGCTGCTTTTTCACAGGTTTTCAATTGCCAATTGCTAATTGCTGATTGAAAAAGTATACTGCGGATTAAAATTTTTTTACGCTCCCGTTTAGAACGGAACAGGCTTTGTTCTCGAACATTTTGATCCAGACACTTGAGTTTATTGACGGACTCTATTCAGGCGGAAAAATACGAATAAAAAAATAAATTTTTATGATTGCCTTCAATATTACCTAAAAAAGCCCATGGATTTTCTTCTATAAAAAAAGTCACACATTTTCATTTTTTTACGAATTAATTCCCTAATTTTGCAGCCCTTACAGAAGGATAATTTTCTTTGAGCAGGAAATTATCAAATAAAATGCTGTTAATTTTCTTGAAATAAGAAAAATAATTGTATTTTTGCGATCCGTAATTTTAGGGAAGCAACAACAAGAGATATTAATTAAAAACTTAGGAATAAAGTGGATACATTAAGTTACAAGACCGTATCAGCAAACGATGCCACCGTTCAGAAGGAATGGGTAATAGTAGATGCCACCGACCAGGTACTGGGACGTCTTGCTTCAAAAGTAGCGAAGTTAGTGCGTGGTAAATATAAGACCAATTTCACTCCTCATGTTGACTGCGGCGATAATGTAGTTGTTATCAACGCAGATAAGATAAGGCTTACAGGAAAGAAATGGACTGACCGCACCCACTTTCGTCATACCGGTTACCCCGGAGGACAGCGTATTGAGTCTCCCGAAGTACTTTTTGCAAAGAGTCCTTCAAGGCTTGTTGAAAAATCTGTAAGAGGCATGCTTCCCAAGAACAGATTAGGAGAAAAGATCATTAAGAATCTTTACGTTTATGATGGTGCAGAGCATAAGCAGGAAGCACAGAATCCGAAAGAAATTAATTTAAACTCAATTAAATAAGCAGTATGGAAGTTATTAACGCCGTTGGACGCAGAAAATCTGCAATTGCCCGTATTTATATGAATGAGGGAAAAGGCCAGATAACCGTCAATAAAAAGGATTACAAAACATACTTCACCACCCCGCAGCTTCAGTCAATTGTTGAGCAACCCTTCGCTTTGCTGGAGATAGCCGGTAATTATGATCTTAAGGTTAACCTTGACGGTGGTGGTATTAAAGGCCAGGCTGAGGCTTTGCGTCTTGCCATTGCAAGAGCTATCGTAAAAATGGATCCGGAGAAGAAAACACTTCTCAAACAGGAGGATCTGCTTACCCGTGATCCACGCGAAGTTGAACGTAAGAAACCCGGACAGCCAAAGGCCCGCAAGAAATTCCAGTTTAGCAAGCGTTAAACGGCTGATATCTTGTTTAGTATCTAAATTGCTAAGACTCTCGTATGTTTCCAATTCGGGGCTACTTAGCAATTGATTTTATAGAATGTAAACATCTAAAAGTAAATTAAATGCCAAGAACAAATTTTCAGGAATTATTAGACGCCGGAGTACATTTCGGTCACCTCAAAAGAAAGTGGAATCCAAATATGGCCCCTTACATTTTCATGGAACGTAACGGGATCCATATTATTGATCTGCAGAAAACTGTTGTAAAGTTAGATGAAGCAGCCAACGCGCTTAAACAAATAGCCAAATCGGGAAGGAAAATCCTTTTTGTTGCTACCAAGAAACAGGCAAAAGACATTGTTGCTGAAAGGATCAAGCAGGTTAACATGCCTTATGTTACTGAACGCTGGCCCGGTGGGATGCTTACCAACTTTCCCACAATCAGGAAAGCTGTTAAAAGGATGTCAGCAATCGACAAAATGGCTACTGATGGTACTTTTGACAACCTTTCAAAACGTGAAAAGTTACAGATTACCCGTCAGCGTGCAAAACTCGATAAGATGCTCGGTAGTATTGCCGATCTTTCAAGACTTCCGTCTGCCATGTTTGTTGTGGATATATCCAAAGAGCATATCGCGGTAAGAGAGGCTCGCAGGCTGAACATTCCGGTTTTTGCAATTGTTGATACCAATTCAGATCCGAACCTGGTGGACTTTCCTATTCCGGCCAATGATGATGCATCAAAATCTATATCACTGATTATTGACCTTATTGGCAAAGCTGTTGAGGAAGGATTACAGGAAAGAAAAGCTGAAAAAGAAAGTGAAGCCACTTCGAAAGATAAAAAAGAAGTCAGACAGCCAAGAAGTAAAGCAAGAAGAAGTGCTGCCAAAAAAGAAGTGAAAGAAGAAAATAAGGAAACTGATCAGGCTGAAAAAGCTCCTTCAAAAGCAAAAGAAGAATCAACCGGGAAGAAAGAAGATCAGGAATAATTATTTCAATTTTTAAAAAGGAAAAATAAAATGGCTCAAATAACCGCAGCTGAAGTTAGTAAATTGAGAAAAGCAACCGGTGCAGGCATGATGGACTGTAAAAAAGCCCTTGAAGAAGCCGGTGGTGACTATGATAAAGCAGTAGAAATTATCCGTAAGAAAGGCCAGGCAATTGCCAACAAGCGTTCCGACCGTGAAGCCAGTGAAGGTGCTGTACTTGCCGGTGTTACTGCTGACAACAAAAAAGGCGCACTCATTGTATTGAATTGTGAGACTGATTTTGTTGCCAAGAATGAAGATTTTGTCGAACTGGCAAAATCAATTCTGGATGTTGCACTCGCTAAATTACCTGCTGACCTGGAAGCACTGAAGAATGAAAAACTTGGTGACAAGACCATTGATGAGGCAGTAGTTGAAAGAATGGGTGTTACAGGTGAAAAGCTTGAATTATCAGCGTATGAGAAAATTGAAGCAGAAGACGCCATTGCTTACATTCACCCTGGTAACAAACTTGCTACTGTTGTTGGTTTTAACAAAAAGGTAAGTGATGTTCAGGTAGCTAAGGATGTGGCCATGCAGGTTGCAGCTATGAACCCTGTTTCAATTGATAAAGATGATGTTCCTGCTGATGTAATTGAAAAAGAAAAGGAAATCGGCCGTGAGCAAGCTCGTCAGGAAGGGAAAGCCGAAAATCTACTCGACAGGATCGCTGAGGGAAAACTGAATAAGTTTTTCAAAGAAAGCACTCTCCTGAACCAGGATTTTATCAAGGAAAGTAAACAAACTGTTAAACAGTATCTGCAGGAAGCCGACAAAGACCTTAAGGTTACTGCATTTAAAAGATATTCGTTGAGCGATTGATGATAGATTATTTTTAATGTATAAGAGGGCTTAAAGCCCTCTTTTTTTATGTCTTATTTTAAAATATGGACACCCAAATATAATAGTTGAGTAAAAGATTTTATGTTGCTTACTTGTATAATTAATTATATTTTTGGGAAACGATTCATGCAGGGTCAGTTATCAACTATAAAGCTTCCTGTTAATTAAAATATATCAGAATGCCTACATACAAAAGAGTATTGCTTAAGCTAAGCGGAGAAGCCCTGATGGGCGATGACGGATACGGGATCAACAGTGACCGGCTTACAGAATATGCTGAACAGATAAAAGAAATCAACGAACTGGGTGTACAGATTGCTATCGTTATCGGAGGTGGAAATATTTTTCGCGGTATGAAAGGCACCGAAAAAGGTTTTGACCGGGTAAAGGGTGATTATATGGGCATGTTGGCAACAGTTATTAACGGGCTGGCCATACAATCAGCACTCGAAAGCCTGCAGGTTAAAGCCCGCTTACTGACAGCCATCCGCATGGAACCTGTCGGACAGGGTTACAGCAAACAACAGAGTACAGATGCCCTCAATAATCAGGAAGTAGTGATTTTTACTGCCGGGACCGGAAATCCATTCTTCACCACTGATACCGCTTCAGCACTCAGGGCAGTGGAAATCGAAGCAGATGCCCTCCTGAAAGGAACCCGCGTGGATGGCGTGTATACCGCTGATCCGGAGAAAGACCCAACTGCTGAAAAATTTGACGAGATCACCTTCGATGAAGCTTACAACAGGGGCCTGTCAATCATGGATCTTACTGCTTTTACCATGTGCAGGGAAAACAATCTCCCCGTTGTAGTTTTTGATATGAACAAGACCGGAAACCTCAAAAAACTGATTTTAGGCGAAAAAATTGGAACATTAGTTAAAAAATAGATATATTTATAACCCAAATAAACTATTAAATCTTTGTTCTATGGATGAAGAAGTTGAATTATATATCGAGGATGCAAGGGAGAAAATGAGTAAAGCGGTGGATCATCTTGACAATGAACTGATCAAGATCCGCGCCGGTAAAGCCAACCCCAGTATGCTTCATGGTATACACGTTGATTATTACGGAGTAAGTACTCCTCTCAACCAGGTTGCCAATGTGGGTACTTCTGATGCCCGTACCATCGTAATACAGCCCTGGGAAAAAGGTATGATCGATCCCATTGAAAAAGCGATCATGGCAGCCAATCTCGGACTTAATCCGGATAATAACGGCGAAACCATCCGGTTGAATGTGCCTGTACTTACTGAAGAAAGACGTAAGTCTCTTGTCAAACAGGTAAAATCTGAAGGTGAAAATGCACGGGTAAGTATCCGTAATGCCCGGCGCGATGCAAATGAGGAGTTCAAAAAAATGCAAAAAGACGGGCTGGCAGAAGATGAAGTCAAAGTGGCCGAAGAAGAGATCCAGAAGATCACTGATGAGTACAACCTCCAGGTTGACAAATTACTCGAGAAGAAAGAAAAAGATATAATGACCGTCTAAGGGATTTTATCTATTAACTTATTATTTAATGAATACCTGACTTTGACCGAGTCAGGTTTTTTTAGTCTTGCCAAAACTATTTCAGGTATAAAAAAAACGAATAACAGCTCGATAAAAATTCCGAAATAATAATCTCAAAAATGTCTTAAGCAATTTGTCCCCTGTCTAAAAAAGACATTATTTTGCTATATCATTTAATTACCAGCCTCATGCTTCACAAGACCAGGGGTATAATCCTGCATCACATAAAATATGGCGAAAACAGCGTGATAGTTTACGTCTATACCCGTGAATTTGGCAGGCAATCTTATATCATCAACAGTATCCGGTCAAAGAAGTCACCTGTCAGGGCAGGTTTGTTACAGCCATTATTTGTGCTGGACCTGGAAGTGTATTTCCGGGAAAGTAAAACGCTGCAGCGAATTAAAGAAATTACAAGCTTCACCCCTTTTCACAGCATTCCGGTTCACCCTGCAAAAAATGCCATCGCCCTTTTTCTTGCAGAAATTCTTTATAAGATGCTGAGAGAAGAAAAACCAGAAGAGGATCTTTTTGATTTTCTTAGTAATGCAATTGAATTTCTGGACACCACCCACCTTTCTCCTGCAAATTTTCATCTTCAGTTCCTGGTGAAGCTTTCCCGTTACCTGGGATTTAACCCTGAGGATAATTACTCCGGGGCACACAGGTTTTTTGATATGCGTAGTGGCCGGTTCAAAGCTGAAAAACCAGCCCATAAGGATTATTTTGCACCTGAATTTTCCTCCCTGTTACATGATCTGATAAATTCAGATTTCGTCAGTTGCGACAAAATTACAATGGATCGCCGGCGGCGGGCAGCTTTTCTTGATCAACTGGTACGATATTATCAGATACATAACGAAGGACTCGGAATAATCCGCTCACTTGAGGTACTGAAAGCAGTATTTGATTGATTCTACTGATAAATAAATTAAATGAGTATCGGGAATCATGTATAAACTTTTATTAAAGCACTTTAGACATTGTCTAAACGCTCTAACTTCACTTCATATGTGAAACAAGATTTTTCATATTAGCTTATTGTCCTCCGGACGGGCTTTTACTTTTTCCAATCCCTGTCCGCCGAACAAGTTCTCTGGAAGGCGGGGATGAAAAAGTAAACCAAAAATCTTGAAAAGCCAAGGCTCCCCACAAGCCATGGCCGACCCGAAGTCGCGGCTTTTCGGCCACTGCGCCCTACTAACAGGCATTTTTCAGAGTTTGAAATCTTTTACAAATAATACTTTACTGTTAATTTTACTTTAAATAAACATCCATATTCATGATTCCGAATAGTCATAATAAATTAAAAAAAGTTTATTCAATTACAACTGTTTTGTCCTTAGGATATTTAACGGTATAAGAGAAAAGTAATTCCTTAGTCTCTGCTGGTTTCAATTCAATATTCCATCTGAGTATTCCCGTAGCCTTTTGGAGGCTCCCTCCGGATAACTCTTCAGGTTCAACAATGAGATCCTGGTTACGCGAAACGGGAATCTGATCTTCAACCAGCATATTTATTTTTTCACTCCGGGTATTCCGTACAGTGATCTTCCAGCTAATTGTTTTAATAATGTTGTTGCCAATAAATTGCCGGCTGGTATATTCTTTTACCTTTTCACGCTGCATTCTGATAGCAGGATCCCGTCCCAGCGAAAGTTCGAGTGTATCAGAAACATGATTCATATTCTGATAAGCTTCTCCCACATAATTATCATTGAAGAAAAGGTTCATGTTACCGGATAACAGATTAAGCGATTCCCATCCTGTTATGCGTGAAAGCAAATAGGCTTCCGGATTAAGTTTTGGTGCAGCATAGTAACGGAATCCTGCCTGTAACTGGTAGTCTTTGATTCTTACTGTCTCATCATTGCCTGATAAAACACTAACCGGCGTTTCAATGATAAAAGAAACACTGGTTTGGTTTTCTTTTATTCTTGTTTTTTGCGACAAAACAGCAGCTTTCCTTACCGGAAGTTCTTCTTTGTCCATGGCACTGGCAACATTGGATTCAGCCTTAACCCCGGAACCATATGACAGCGTTACCGGAGGCCTTTGAAAATCAATAAACCAGGGGAAAAGATTTGGTTTAGTATTATTCATTGCCGGATTTCCGGTAGAAAGTGTTAGGCTGATGTTGTTCCAGTCTTCTCCGGTTGACTGATAAACCCTGGCTTTGTAGGTCAAATTTACCGGAGCAACCAGATCCGTTGCCCGAAGGTCATATTGTGGTTCCCACCCTGCATGTTGTATGAAGTAATTGATATTGATCTTTGCATTTGTAGCCTTGCTGGCTGCCACTTTAAGCATGATTTCTCCAACAGGCTGATTGATTTTGCTTGTCCACTCCTGTAACTGTTTTGAAATTCTCTGAATATCCTGGTTTATGTTTTCAATATTCCCTTTCTCTTTCTGTTGTTCTCGATGAATTTCAGTAAGTCTGGACCTGAAAAAATCAGCCATTTGCTTCAACTCTCCAACAGTTACTGCCTGCTGGTTTCCACTTAATGATTTATTTGAAATAATAAGTGATTCTTCCTCTTTAAAGACAGAAAGCATATCATTGTGGGTCTGCAAAGCAGTTTTTAAATAGGTAAGGCTGTCACGTAATTGTCTGATACGGACTGGTACTTTTTGATCTCCCAGGTAATTGGTCTGATAGCCGACAGAGAGAATTGTAAAATTTCCTTCTCCTCCGGCCTGAATACTTTGTTGATCTATCTGCGGAGGTAATCCGGATAAGACGATTGTTGTATTACCGGCAGGCAGGCTGGCTTCGGCAACTCTGAAAATCTGCGCTCCTTTAAGATATACAATGGCTTTGCTGACAGAACTCTCAACAGATACCTGTTGGTTGCCGGTGGCATTAATACTTACTAATGAAATAAACAAAAAGGATAAAATACAGGATAGTTTTTTCATGATTTTCCGGATTAATTGAAAAATATTTATGATTAACAAAAATCATGCTCTTTTTCTGAAAGCTGATAGTAAACCCTGTTTTCAGCAAAGACAAGTTCGATAATTTGAAGAGATAGCAGGTTCACCAGGATTTTTTCTGCATGTTTCCATGAAACGTCTGCAATTTTGCAAAAGCGTGACTGTGTAATCCATTGATTTTCTTCCAGGTAATTAAGCAGGAGTTTTTCATTTTTGGTATATTCAACCAGTACTCCGGATTGTTGCTGCTTATTTTTCAATACTTTGTAAAGTACTGTATTTGCCAGCAATGTCTGATCTTTAGATCTTACATAAGCACGCCACCGCCCGTCTTTTGTCTGCGCCAGGTAAGGTCCGTCCTCCTTTCGATCTACAGTAACTTCCAGCACTGACTTTCCGTCTACTGTCCATCGTTTCATTTCAACCGGCAATTCTGGTTTACAATACATGTTTGCGGCAGCTTCAACCATGTAGTATTCTTCATCGGAACGCACCCCTGCAATTGACCCGTTGTCTTTTACGCCTACCAGTAATTTACCTCCGTCGGTGTTGGCAAAGGCAACCAATGTGCGTGCAATTTTACGGGAATCAGCAATTTCAAATTTAAAATCCAGCTGCTGATGTTCACCTTGTTGAATAAGGCTTTTTATATAAGATGTTTCAACGTACATGATAATAAGCTTTCTCCGAAAAACAACTTAAACCGAACAAAGTTACCCTGAAAAATGATTTTATTTCACTCCATCAGACATTTGACAGTGTAAAAAAGCTGTTTATCTTTTCAAGCAATTCATTCAGGTTTATGGGCTTTGCAATGTAGTCGTTAAACCCAATTTCAATACACTTTTCCTTTTCTTCGGACATTACAAAAGCGGTTTGGGCAATTACAGGCAGGTTGGGCCGGTACTGTTTGATAATTTTTGTAGCTTCATAACCGTCCATCTCCGGCATTTGAATATCCATCAACACAAGATCAAAATGTTGTTGCATGCATGCTTCTACAGCCTCTGTTCCGTTCATGGCCCGCTGTATAGTTGCCTTAGTTTTCTCAAGTGTGATTTTGAGAATTCTAAAGTTAATTTCCTCATCTTCTGCAACCAGAATTCTCTTGTCGCTCCAATCAAACATTTCCGCAACATGTCCTTTCCCTGCACCCTCTTTTTGTGCGGATTCCTTTTCCTGTTGCAGGGGAAGCGTAAAATAAAATGTTGATCCGACTCCGGATATTGATTTCACACCAATATTACCGCCCAGCAGTTCAACCAGGTTTTTAGATATTGCCAAACCAAGTCCGGTGCCGTTTACCTTTTTATTCATAGGGCCTTCAACCTGTCTGAATCTCTCGAAAACAAGCGCATGTTTATCCTCCGGTATCCCGATTCCGGTATCCCTGACAAAAAATTCCAGCTCTTTCTTGCCTGTAGTCTCATTTTTTGTGGTTTTGTATCCAAATTCAATGGATCCTGCTTCGGTATACTTAAGGGAATTATTAAGTAAATTGCTAAGCACCTGACGAAAACGGAAAGGATCAGTGAGCAGAAAAAAGTCATTTGTATCCAGTTCTTTACTCAAAACAATATCAATATCTTTTTCTTTTCGCTTTACTGTTTCACCAAAGAACATATACAATTCATCAAGAATGGAGTGGATATTGCAGTTTTCGATCTTTATATTTGTATGACCTGCTTCAATTTTGGCGATATCAATAATATCATCAATAAGATTGAGCAAGCTCTGGCCATTGCTTTTTATATAATCCAGATATTCAATTTTGCTGTTCTGGTCCAGATCCGGATCACGAAGAAATTCTGAAAAGGCAATAATGGCATTCATCGGAGTACGGATCTCATGAGACATATTGGCCAGAAATGCCGATTTTAACCGATCGGATGTTTCAGC
>DASQZP010000514.1:0-2945 GCA_035638655.1 Bacteroidales bacterium | reverse complement strand
CGATTTAAATGCCACTGACGAACAATTGGATTTCCCGGTGCTCTATGCTGTGGGTAAGAACGGGATATGTAAAAAAGAACTTAATGAGGAAGATCAAAACCTCTCTACGATGTTTGATACTGTACTCGAGCATGTATCACCACCGGATGTGAATTATGAGGCATCATTCAAAATGCTGGTTAGTAATATTGAATGGAACGACTATGTAGGACGAATTGCCGTTGGCCGGGTTGAGCAGGGTGTCATAAAACAGAATCAGGAAGTGACCCTGCTTGATGGTAAATCAAATGTGAAAGAGAAAGGCCGCGCAACGAAATTATTTACATTCAAAGGATTGAAGCGGGAACCGGTTGAAGAAGCTTTCGCCGGTGATATCATTGCATTAGCCGGATACGAGCAGGTCCGTATCGGTGATACTTTGTCAGATTCTACAGATTTGACCTCTATCGCTTATTATGATATTGATGAACCGACCATTGCCATGTATTTCCGGGTTAATAATTCACCATTTGCCGGAAAGGAAGGTGAATATGTGACCTCAAATATGATTAGCGATCGTTTGGAAAAAGAAACGCGGACGAATGTTGCTATCAGGGTAGAGCCCACGGATAGTCCGGACGTATATCGTGTTTCGGGACGTGGTGAACTTCAGCTGGCTATATTAATCGAGACCATGCGTCGTGAAGGGTATGAATTTTCCGTATCACGACCCGAAGTAATTTACAGGGAAATTAATGGGAAAAAGCATGAACCTGTTGAAGAAGTGGTGATTGATGTCCCGGAAGAATACAGCAACAAAATTATTGATAACCTGTTGCAGCGTAAAGGGATCATGCAGTCGATGGAACAGGAGGGAGATAATACCCGGCTCGTTTTTCATGTTCCGTCACGCGGACTAATCGGTTTTCGCGGTGAAATGCTTACCGATACCAGGGGAACCGGTTTGGCTCACCAGCAATTTCATGAGTATCAGCCCTATAAAGGCGAGATACCAGGACGAAATCGTGGTGCGATTATCGCACTTGAAAATGGAAGTGCCACGCCATATGCTCTCGAAGGAGCACAGGACCGCGGTGAGTTTTTTGTAGAACCGGGGGATCCGGTTTATATGGGACAAGTGGTCGGGGTGAATAACCGGACCGATGATATTGTCATTAATGTGGCCAAAAAGAAAAACCTGACCAATCACCGGGCTACACAATCGGCCGATAGCGTTAAAATATCCGTCGCAAAGAAAATGAGTCTTGAAGAATGCATCGAGTTCATCGATAATGATGAGTTACTCGAAGTGACGCCGAAAAGCCTTCGTCTTCGGAAATTATATCTCGATCACAATGAACGTAAACGTTTCGAAAAAAGCACGATTTCTCAGTGATCAGTTTCAGTAAACAGTAAACAGTGGAGACGGAACAAAACGTTGTTTTGTTCCGGTTTGTATTCTTTCTTAAATCCGTATACAGTAAGTGAATAACGAAGCCTTCCTGAATTCTTATTTCTTTATTCTTCCATCTGTTCGAATTCGGTTTTGATGGATTTTCAGATTATAAGATTGGGGTTTTTCTTGTTCCCAATGACTTTTATAAAAAAAGAAAGTCAAGAATATATTTACAATAATAGCCTATAATCTAGTAGTAGTTAGCGCACTTCCCATTGTAAAATTGATTTATGTAGCATTTTTTTAAGAAGATCAATAATTAAAGTCCTAAATTCATCTTTGGTTCTATTCATTTTATTAAAATCAAAATAACTGATCATTTCATATATAGCTGTTCTTAATTTTTTAGGTTTTGAAAAAGTGTTCAGAAGTGCTATTTCTAAACCATTTAAGGGATACTCGACGATACTGATTCTTTCTAAATCCGGAATTAAAATAGTTTCATGGATCGAGGGAGGATTCTGTAAGTTTTGACAAATAAGCGTGGTATCATGATATGACCATGACCATTTACTTTTAATTATTTTGATATCTTTATTAATACTAAACACCTGATCTACAAGAAAACTATCATTGTATGTAAATAATTTATCAACTATTTCGTCTACAATACATTCTTTTGTATAGATATATAAATCCGGTTTTAAGTTATATGTATAAACATACTTTTCAATTTCAAATTTTAGTAAATCGAAAATAGTATTAGTATTACAAATTAATACTTTAAAGTTATGGAATAAATGAAATATCTTATTGATAAAATTGTGTTCAGTGTCAATATTAAATCTTAAAAGATGGTTTATAATTAGTTTTGTTCTTGGTAAAATATCTTCAATCCTAGATTTACTTATTCTTTCTTTAAAGAGTTTTGAATTTCTACCTAATAAAAAAGAAGTATTATTTATGTATTTATTCTTAAGGTAAAATTGATCTTCAATGTACCGTACAGGATAATAATACATACTATTTTGAAAGAGATTGTATTTATAACATAGGTCAATTATTCTATAATAATATTTGGGATATTCAATTCTAAGTCGTCTACCAAGATTCTTACAGACTGAATAAATTTTTTTATAACTACCCATCACATGGATATACTTTTTCTGTGGTACGCAATCCATATTTGCAAAACCAAGATATTTTGGGTCATCGATTATTTCGTCTATAAGGCAAGAGATTTCAATATCCTGTTGATTAGCCAAACAATAAAATAAGTATTGTACAATAATGAAATTATATAAATACATTTCATTGTTATTCATTCGTTTATAGTTGTTATCTATAATAGAAAAGGCACATTTAGTAAAATTTTTAAAGAAATTGATATTAGTCCCTCCAACCACACCAGCATTAATTGAATATATTTTAGATTCCTTTTGATTATATAATACATCAGGCAGTTTTTTGAATTTTCTTGTAACTATTTTCAGGGCTTTATGATAAAGATTGAGATTATATTCTATGTTTTGGGCCACAAGTGGTTTTTGGTTCATTTTTTGATCTATTT
>DASQZP010000513.1:0-4893 GCA_035638655.1 Bacteroidales bacterium | reverse complement strand
TAGTTATATCTTCCCATGTGGTAGTATATAGTTTGACATTATCTCCTGGATATAAAGTACTTTCCAGTTCAAATTCAATTTTTGACATATAATTATCCGGCGTACTTAAGTATTTTTCAACTTTAAAGGCAGGAATATTTTCGGCAGTATATTTTGTTATGTTATCAATATAATCAAATGATTGAGAATAACTTTGTTGTTTAACTGAAAGACCTTGAGCGTGTTGTGTATAATCAATAGTGATTGTTCTGCCTAATCTGCTTGTTTCATGTTTAATCGGAAAGTATCCTTTTTGAGTAAGGTTATAATTGAAATATTCGGGAATGCTTACAGTGTATTCACTGCTAAGAACAGGTATCATATGCTGAAATTGCCACGATCTCAAGGTATATATAAAATCAGAAGTGATTGAGTAGTTAACTTCCACAATAGTGCCGGCTTTAACATTTGGGATGGCAAATTTAAGTATTCGCCAGTTTTCAGTTTTGTCTTCCCTAATTATGTCACTGTTTTTCAGTTTTGTTTTTTCAACTTTATTATTTTCAAGGTTATAGGATACAACTTTAACCCTTCCTATTACCTCTTCATTGCCTCCATCATGGTAATATGGTATTTCTATATTAGCATAGTCATCAATTAACGTATTGTCGAGAAACTTAATCCTGAAATGCTTTGAAAAATGAATCTGAAAACCCTTTCTACTGCCTACTGTTGGGTCGGAACTAACTTTTGTTCCTGCATAGTCGAAAAACGAATCTCCAATATCAAAGATAAAATAGGCATGTGCATTGGAATCAATCGGACAAACAGTTTCTTTAAGACGTTTCTTTTCTATTTTTCCGAATTTTGTTGACTGGCTGCTGGCTGAAAAGATTGAAAATGAAAAAGCCAGAAGAATAATAGAAAGATGTTGATAAATTTTCATGATTAGTTAGTTTTAGAGTTTTTTATCTAAAAAAATATCTAAAGAATATAGATTTCCGATAACTATTCTCTTAATCAGATCATATAACGGGTAATATTTAAATGGAACTTATGATACTGAAAATTTTTCCCCTTCACGTAAATCAATCTAACGATCAAATATACAAATATTCAGGATATATGCAATAGTATATTGTGTAACTACCAAACATATAGTTAGTTGTGGTAAAAATTTAGAATCATTCCAATCAATATCAACTAATACTGACCCGACGTGGATTAACAGAGATATTACAAACTGAATGAATTACGCAGTTATCGGACATTATGGACAGACACTAACTAAGGTCCCGCAGGCGGTAATAATTATAAATCTCTTCCTGGGACTGCAGCTTTTCAGGATTTCCATTCCTGATATACTTGTTATCCTGCTGGTCGTTAATGAGCCGTGCCTTTACATTGTCTCTGAACTCGATGTCAAGGAACTCTCGAATTTCCTTTTGAAGATCGGCATCGTAAATCGGACAGGCTACTTCAACCCGGTGGTCCAGATTCCTTGTCATCCAGTCGGCTGACGAAAGGTAATACAGCTCATCCTGATTATTGCAAAAGACGAATATTCTGGCATGTTCCAGGTAACGGTCCACTATGCTGATCACTTCAATATTTTCGCTCTGTCCGGGTATGCCGGGAACTAAGGAACAGATGCCACGAACCACCATCTTCATCTTCACACCTGCATTGTTTGCTTCATAAAGCTTCTTAACCATATCGGTATCAACGATATTGTTTATTTTAACCATAATCCAGGCTTCCTTGCCTGCTTTGGCATTTGCAATTTCGTTGTCGATAAGAGAATAGATACGTCTGCGCATATAAAGGGGAGACACCAGCAGGTGTTTGTAGGTAAAAGTTTTGTAAGTATGTTCAAAAAAGTCGAATACTTTCTTTACTTCACTGGTAATCCTCCTGTCAGCCGTTAGCAACAGCACATCAGTATACACCCTGGCATTTCCTTCGTGAAAATTACCAGTACTTACAATGGCATAATTATGCAGCCTCCTCTCTTTTCTTTTCGTGATCAGGCATAGTTTGGCATGTATTTTCAGCCCTTTTATTCCAAAAAGAATATTGGCACCTTCTTCTTCCAGTTTCTTCGACCAGTAGATATTTGAGTCCTCATCAAAGCGGGCTTGCAGTTCGATGACCACAGTTACTTTTTTGCCGTTTCTCAGCGCATTGATAAGCGCATTAATCACTTTTGAATTTCTGGCTACCCTGTACAAGGTAATACTGATAGATTCCACTCCCGGATCAATGGCGGCTTCCCGCAACACATTGATAAAATTTGAGAACTTGTGATAGGGAACATGCAGCATGATGTCGTGATCATCGATTTTCTCAAGAATGCTTTCGTGCATTTTAATCTGCTTATGAGGGAGGGGAGGAGCCGGGGTATACACCAGTTGATGACCTGTAAAAGAAGGGAATCCCATAAAATCCTTAAAATTATGGTATCGTCCTCCCGGGATGAGGTTATCGTCGTTGTCAAGCTCAAGCTCGTTTGTCAGGTATTTGAGCATATCTGGCGATATCTCGGCATCATAAACAAATCGGACGGGTTGCCCTTGTTTGCGGTTTTTAACACTTTTTGATATCTTTTCAATGAAACTTTTGGAGAGGTCATTATCGATATCCAGCTCAGCATCCCTGGTCATCTTAATAGTATAGGCTTCGTAATGGTCGAATTTAAAAATGGAAAATACATCATTCAGGCAAAACCGGATCACATCGTCCAGTATGATCAGGTATTTTTTATCACCAACAGAAGGCAATACCAGAAACCTCGATAATTCATCAGTCGGTATTTCTATCAGTGCATATTCCGTGTTAATGCCCTGATCCTTACTCATTAATTTAATTGTCAGGTAGATGGATTTATCCTTAAGGTAAGGGAAGGTTCTGACATTGTGCAGCATTACAGGGGAAATTACCGGTAATACCTTATTTTGAAAAAAAGTCTTTATGAAGGTGGCCTGTTCGGCATTCAGCTGTTTTTCATTGATAATAAATATTTTTTCTTTTTCCAGTTCCCTGAGAACTTCCTGGTAAGTAATCTCAAACTTTTGTTGTTGTTTCATTACCGTCTCCTGGATCTGATTCAATACCTTTTTGGGATTATCGCCAACCATCTTTCTGGCGCTTTTTCCAAAATTTATCAATCGTTTCAGACTTGCCACCCGCACCTTAAAAAATTCATCACGGTTGTTCGAGAATATGCCGAGGAAGCGTATCCTTTCAATAAGTGGTACCTGGGGATCTGCTGCTTCCTGGAGTACTCGCTCATTAAAAGATAACCAACTTATTTCGCGGTTAATGATATATTTTTTTTTGGTCATACAGGTGAATTTATACAGTCAGGAAAAGGTACGCAAACGAAACTGTCATGGGGTATGTTTGCATTTCTTTTCTTTCAGGGAAATCAGGTTACAAAGTAACTTAAAATTTATGATTTATTGTGAAATTTAATCTATAATTCAGTCATTTTGAGACAAACCGGAAACGTTAACGGTCATTTTTTTTTAAATACTGTTTTTATTTTTATAAATCTTTCAGGAGGTGTGGAGGATGATGAAGATGAGCTCTCTTAGTAATTCTCCTTCAGAAACAGAGGTATTCCCTATACCTTTGCTGCGCAGATCATACTCCCGAAGCTTCGATATGATTCTGGCAATCCCGTTTGCGGAATATTTAGAGGCAGCCATCTTATAATCATTCACAAAGAATTTATGTATCTTCAACAGTGAAGCAATACTATCGGGTGATTTATCCTTTGCAAAATGATAGGCCAGTGTTTTTGAGAAAAACATATACATTGTGGCAATTGTAAGGACCAGTGGGTTTGCCTGCGGATTTTTGGCGAAATGATCAATGATTCGATAGGATTTCAACGCATTTTTGCCAGCAAGGGCTTTGGTCAGCTCAAAATTATTAAAATCTTTGCTGATGCCAATGTTTTTTTCAATATGTGTTGCCGTAATATTTTTTTCCTGGGGGCCCAGTGTAATAATCAGTTTTTCAACTTCATTCACGATTTTGCTCAGACTGGTACCCAGGTATTCTGCCAACAGGGCGGCAGCAGCCGGTTCGATGGTTAGTTTGTGTTGTTTCAGGTACTGACTGATCCATGCGGGTACCTGGTTGTCGTACAATTTTTTGGATTCAAAAATCACCCCGTTTTTCTGTATGGCTTTATACAGTTTGGTCCGTCGGTCAAGGTTCCTGTACTTATAATTAATAACCAGGATGGTTGATTTCAATGGTTGTTCGACATAATGAATGAGCTTGTCAATCTCTTTCAGATCCTGTGCTTCTTTCAGTACAACCATTTGGTAACTCGACATCATTGGATATCTTCTTGCTGCATCGATCACGTTATTTATATCCGCTTCCTTGCCATACATGATTACCTGATTGAAGGTTCTTTCCTCCTCGGTAAGCACGTTATTGATCATGTAACCTGTTATCTTATCAATAAAATAGGGCTCATCGCCCATTAACAGATAGATTGGATGATAAACTTTCTTCTTGAGTGCTGCAGCAATTTCTTTGTAATCCATGGAACATCATTAATTTTTATGCAAATTTAAGATGTTTAACCGATTCTCCATTATTAAGTAGTTCCTGCAATGATTTTATTCCTATTTTAAGGTGATCCTCAACAAATTTGCTGGTTACTTTTTTGTCGCTTTCAGCAGTTTTAATTCCGGTTGAGATCATTGGCTGATCGCTGACAAGCAGCAGGGCCCCGGTGGGTATTTCATTGGCGAAACCAACAACAAAGATGGTGGCTGTTTCCATGTCAATAGCCATAGACCGTGTTTTATGCAGGTATTTTTTGAATCGTTCGTCATATTCCCAAACGCGTTTATTGGTAGTATATACAGTGCCGGTCCAGTAATCACGGTT